>NZ_JBKEVB010000004.1:0-266478 GCF_056356875.1 Bifidobacterium sp. LH_426 | reverse complement strand
GACCTGGGTGGACGAACCTCCGGTACGCCGGTTGTCACGCCAGTGGCACCGCCGGTTGGCTGCGTTCGGAAGGGATAACCGCTGAAAGCATCTAAGCGGGAAGCCCGCTCCAAGATAAGTATTCCCAGGGCCCTCCGGGGCCTGAGACCCCCCATGCAGAACACGTGGTCGATAGGCCGGACGTGGAAGCCCCGCGAGGGGTGGAGCCGACCGGTACTAACGGGGAAGCGCGACACACTCAATCCCAACCCATGGTTGGGACGGCATCAACCTCTTCTGCGAATGCACGCGACACGGAGCAACCGTGACGTCACAACCCAAACGATCAACATGAAGCGTCCACCATCCGGTCCCCAAGCCACCAGCATCCAGGGAGGAACATCCCTGATAAGAGAAGATTTGCGGCGGTCATAGCCCAGGAGAGACGCCCGGTCCCATTCCGAACCCGGAAGCTAAGACCTGGCACGGCGATGGTACTGCACCCGAGAGAGTGTGGGAGAGTAGCACGCCGCCGCATCCACACGATAAGGAAGGCCCTTGGTCGAGCAACAGCTCCCAAGGGCCCTCGCATATCTACAGACACACGCCATCACCCCCTCAGCCCGCCTCGCGGGCAGCTCCCCCTCACAAGGGGAGCAGAGGGAGGAACCACAACAACAGGTGACGGACCCCCTCAGCCCGCTTTGCGGACAGCTCCCCCTTGGAGGGGCGCAAAGAAAATGCAGGGGAGCAAAAGACGACACCAAGAGGGAGCACAAGAAGAAGGAGTGCTCAGGGGGTTTTCAGGGTTTATGCAGACGAGTACGATAGTTTCGTCAATGATTGGCTTCAACGAGGCGATGCCGATCAGGCGAACGAATGCGAGGGAATGGACAAGGAAATGACTGAGCACACGGAAGCATCGGTGACCGAGCCGCGGCGAGACCTGCCGGAGCGCATCGTGATTCCGCCCATCCGCGGCGAAATGGTGCACCTGCGCCCCGCCACCGTGGAGGACCTGCCCAAGCTCGACGAGCTCGAGGCCTTCAGCGGCGCCACGAAGATCACCGGCAAGGATGAGGCCGCCGAGCGTGCCGTCGTACACGCGTGGGTCCGTCGTTCCGTCGCGTGGACGGAAGGCCAGGCCCCCAGCGAATCCGGCGTGGGCGATCCGGAATCCCGTCGCACGATGGCATGGGCGCTGCTCACCGACGCCGATCATGACGCCGATCACGAGGTCGACGCCGCGGCTACCGGCAACGTCATCGGCATGATTTTCCTCATCGACATCGACGGATGGTCCCGGTCCGCACGCATCCAGGTCATCCTCGGCAAGGACTATCGCGGCCGCGGCTACTCGCGCGACGCGATGCCGCGCGTCATGACCTACGGCTTCGCACCCGAACCCGCCGGCCTCGGCATGCACCGCATCTGGGTGGCCGTGCCCGAACAGAACTCGCGATCCGTGTCCGTCTACCAGTCGCTCGGCTTCGAACCGTCCGGCACCTCGCGCGACGCGCTGTGGGATCCGGCGAGCGGCAAGTACCAGGACCTCATCGTCATGGACACCCTCGTCGACGAATACGATCCGATCCGCTCGCTCGACGCGTTCGGCATGCACGTCATCGAGGACAATCCCGGCGTGAAGGAGGCGCTGAGCGCGCGTGAGCACTCGATCGCCATCCAGCAGCGTCGACGCGACGGTGCCGATGCGGTGGACGGCGCGACGCGCGCCGACGACGCAATCGCGCCGAGCCGCGGCGACGCACACCACATGACGCCGGACGAGGCGCGCGAACGGCTCGGACTACCGCCGAAACAGGCGGAAGCGGCGGGAACGCACGCCGGCGAGACGGACGAGGAAAGCAACTGGCCGTACGGTCAGAGCGAACGCAAGACGTCCAAAGAAGCGTGGTGGCGCACGCTCGGCCGCGGGCGCAAACGCGAATCGGAAAAGTGACGCGTCGCGCCGGGAACCGCCGCCGGCGGCGGAACGGCGCAAAGGACCGGGCTATCGGTACAGTGGTAGCCGGTAAAGTACGACCGACAGGACGGGCCGCATCGGCGACGGGAACGTCGCGATGCGGCCATTGGTTTGAGAAGGACAAGCGATAGACATGAGTGCCGAGGATCTCGACAACTACGAAACCGACGCCGAACTGGCGCTGTACAAGGAATACCGTGACGTCATCAAGCTGTTCACCTACGTGGTGGAGACGGAACGCCGCTTCTACCTGGCGAACAAGGTGGACTTCAACGTGCGTTCCGCCGGGCAGGACGTGTACTTCGACGTGCAGCTCACCGACGCGTGGGTGTGGGACGTGTACCGTCCGAGCAGGTTTGTGAAGAACGTGCGCATCGTGACGTTCAAGGACGTCAACGTGGAGGAAGTGCAGAAGTCGGATATCGACATTCCGGACGATATCCACTGATTCTGAGCGAGTGCGGCCGGACTGAGCGGGGTCTACCCCTCAGTCGGCTTTCAGCCGACAGCTCCCCTGCAAGGGGAGCCGAGAGATGGCGGCTCGAGATTTGAGCGGGACGGGATGCTCCCTCAGTCGGCCTTCGGCCGTCAGCTCCCCCTGAAGGGGGCGCAAGGGAGCAGGGAAGGACGTCGCCCGGCGTTCATGCGGGGGTGGGGGAGAGTTCAGACGGTTCACCTCGCCGACGCGTGTCCCGTTCGATTTGCCCCGATAGAACGGGGGCATGCGTATAGAGAGAATCCACAGGGGAATCATAGGTTCCGTCGCGGGTCTCGCCGCGTTGGCCACGCTGATGGCCGGCGGCGTGACCGCGCCGATCCCGTCCGCCGCCGCGTTGTCCGGCGACGGCCAGTACTACAGCAGCAAGCAGCCGTACGTGGCGCCGAGCGACGAGACCATCGCCGCCTACAGCACGGCCCCGGCCGGCTACGAGCCGATCTACACCGAGTCGATGGCCCGCCACGGCTCGCGCGGCCTGTCCAGCTACAAGTACGACGCGTTGCTCAAGAAGATGGCCGAGGCCGCGGCCAAGGACGGCGGCTTCAAATCCGACGCCATCCGCGACGAGTTCACGAAGAACCTCGACGCCATCACCGCCGCCAACGTGGAGAACGGCTACGGCATGCTCACCGGCCAAGGCGCCGACCAGCATCAGGGCATCGGCGCACGCGCCTACCAGCGCAACAAGGCGCTGTTCGACGCCGCCGCGAAGAGCGGCGACGACGCGGCCATCGCCTACCAGACGTCCGGCGAGGCGCGTGCCACCGAATCCGGCGAGAACTTCGCGCGCGGATTCGACCAGGCATCCGGCGGCGAGCTCAAGGACAGCACCGTCACGCCCGCGGACCCGGCCGGCACGACCGGCGAGACCGCCAAATTCGACAAGACGCCCAACACCCTCTACTTCCACAAGAGCGAGAACCCGGACGGCACCACGAAGACCGGCGACGCGCTGAAGATCGCCCAGGAATACGAGGACTTCGTCGCCAACGACAAGACCATCGCCGGCGCGGAGGACACGATCGCCGCCGACCCGCAGCTCACCCAGGCCGCCCACGACCTGCTCTCGCGGATCTTCACCGACGACTTCCTGAACAAGCTCAAGGCCGGCGACTACACGTGGTACAACACCGCCGACGGCACCAAGGGCGGGGCCGTCAACTGTGCGCCCGGCGCCGATCCCGCCAAGGACGCCGACGCGTGCGGCGAGGCCAAGAAGAAGATCGCCTCCGAATACGACGCCGCGATGGACCTGTACAACCTGTACATCATCGCCGCCGACATGAAGAACGAGAACACCGGAAGCCACACGTTCGACTTCGACCAGTACTTCACCGGCGACCAGGCCAAGGACGCCGAGCTGTTCGCATGGGCGCTCGACGCCGAGGACTTCTACGAGAAGGGCCCGAGCCGCGCCGGCCAGAACGAGACGTACAAGATCGCGCAGCCGCTGCTCGACGACTTCTTCAACGCCATCGACAAGCGCGTGGCCGGCGGGAAGACCGTCGCCACGTTCCGCTTCGCCCACGCCGAGACGATGATGCCGTTCGCCGCGCTCCTCGGCCTGCCCGGCTCCACCCAGCAGGCGCCCGACAGCACGACCGACGTGTACACCTACGCGAACAACAAGTGGCGCGGCGAATCGGTCACTCCGATGGCCGCCAACGTGCAATGGGACGTGGTCGCCAAGCCCGGCAACGATCCGAAGACCGGGCGCGCCTACACGCCGCTCGTGCGCATGCTCTACAACGAGACCGAGATCCCGTTCCGCGACGAATGCATGCCGATCGCCGAAGGCTCCCACTGGTACAAGCTCACCGAACTCAAGACCTGCCTCAACGCGGACCAGAACGGCAAGCACGCCACCCTCGGCGACGCCGCCCGCCTGACCGACGGGTCCAACCCGCTCGTCGGCCTCACCTCCGAATTCGGCACCTACTGGCAGGCGCCGCAGTTCAACGACGACGGCACGCTGAAGAGCGCCGGCAAGGTGCTCAACAAGCAGGTGCTCGCCGAGAACGACGAGAAGGTCGTGGCCATCAACCATGCGGCGGCCCAGGGCGCCACCAAGGACACGCCCAGCCCGCAGCAGCAGCGCGCCCTGTCCGACCGCGACGCCGACCAGGACGTGGCCACCGCCTTCAAGGACGGCTTCGGCCCCGTCATCGGCGAATACTTCGCCGAAGGCTACAACGACGGCAGCCTCAAGGACGTCGCCGACATCATGAACGGCAACGGCTGGTCCGGCAACCCCGCCAAGAACGTCAACCAGTCGCCCCGCCCCTATGTGGACGACCGGTCCACATGGGCGCCCATCAAGGACGAGACCACCGGGTACAACGCGAACACCGGATCCAACGATCTCGCCGGACTGGCCAAGCGGCTCGACATCACCAAGGTCCCCACCAACGCCGACGGCAAGGCGCCCGGCTCCGACGGCAAGCTCCACTCGCCCGACTATCCGAAGAACTCCTATGAGGGCTCCTTCCCGTCCGGGCACACCAACAAGGCGTACTCGCGCGGCGTGGTGCTCGCCGTCATGGTGCCGCAGCTCGCCCCCGAGATCCTCGCCCGCACGTCCGAAGCCGGCAACAACCGCATCGTGCTCGGCGTGCACTACCCGCTCGACGTGATCGCCGGCCGCATCGGCGGCCAGGCGTCCGTGGCCGAGTACATCAACGCGCATCCCGACGAGTTCCGGGCCGCGGCCAAGGAACTCACCGACTACCTCACCGCGCGCTGCAAGGCCGACGGCCACGGCGACACGCTCGACCAGTGCATCGCGAACACGGGAGCCGGCTCCTCGCATGGCTACACGAACGCGTTCACCGACGAGGTCTCCACCAAGCCGGTGACCGACCGCGCCTCCGCGCTCGCCGCTTACCAGGCGCGCATGACCTACGGCTTCCAGCGCACCACCGCGGCCGGCAAGACGTTCGCCGCGCCGCAGGGCGCCTCCGCGCTGCTCGCCGCCGCCTATCCGACCCTCACCGACGTCCAGCGCGATCAGGTACTCGCCAAGACCGCCATCGACTCCGGATATCCGCTCGATTCCTCGTCGCAGGGATGGCAGCGCATCGACCTCGCGCTCGCGCTCAGCGCCAAGGTCTCGGTGAACCGTTCCGGCGACGTCGTGGCCGTCGAGGCCGCCGACAAGCCGTCCGTCGTGACCGTCGCGGACGGCGGCAACGGCGGCAACGGTCAGCAGTCCGGCCAGAACAGTCAGAACGGTCAGCAGAACGGTCAGCAGAACGGTCAGTCCGGCCAGAGCAAGCCGCAGAACCAGGCTTCCGGCAGCCGCAAGTCCGTCGCGCTGTCGCGCACCGGTGCGGATGTGTCCGGAGCCGCGTGGTTCGCTGTCGTGGCGACGGCGTTGGCGCTCGCCGGCGTCTCGATCCGCCTGTGGCGCGATCGTCGGGTCCGTCGCTGACGGTGTGACGGTACCGGCGTGAGGATGCGGCCGTCTCGTTCCTGCGGACGAGACGGCCGCATCGTTTGTCGTGTGGTTTCGCCGTTTGCCGTTCGCCGTTTCGCCGCGACTTCCGTCACGTTGTGGCGACGATGATGGGGATGATTCTGTGTGTATCCGCACATGTGCGGCGTGCGGTTCCGGGCGCTCCGGTAGGATATGCGTGATTTTTGTTATAAGGAGATGAACGTGACCGACAAGCAATCCGTGGTGATCATCGGCGGCGGCCCGGCGGGCCTGACCGCGGCATGGGAGCTCATCAAGGACGGCGGCGCCGACAAGTATGACGTCACCGTTCTGGAGGAGACCCGCGAATTCGGCGGTATCTCGCGCACCGTGAAGCATAACGGCAACCGCATGGACATCGGCGGCCACCGTTTCTTCTCGAAGGACGACCGCATCATGGACTGGTGGAAGGACGTCCTGCCGCTGCAGGGCGCGCCCTCCTACGACGACAAGAAGCTCGGCCGCGAGCACGACATGGAGCCGGGCGGCCCTGATCCGGAGAAGGAAGACAAGGTGATGCTCAAGCGCCACCGCGTCTCCCGCATCTACTGGAATCGCCACTTCTTCGACTACCCGATCTCCCTGAGCCCCAACACGCTCAAGGCGATGGGCTTCAAGCTGACCATGGTCGCCGGCTTCTCCTACCTCAAGTCGATGATCCACAAGCTGCCCGAGGACAACCTCGAGAACTTCTACATCAACCGCTTCGGCCGCAAGCTGTACTCGATGTTCTTCGAGGGCTACACGGAGAAGCTGTGGGGACGCCACCCCTCCCAGATCTCCGCCGACTGGGGCGCGCAGCGCGTCAAGGGCCTGTCCATCCTCGGCGTGCTCAAGAACGCGTTCCAGAAGCTCATGCCCAAGAAGCGCTCCAACGCCGAGGTCGAGACCTCCCTCATCGAGGAGTTCTGGTACCCGAAGTACGGCCCCGGCCAGCTGTGGGAGACCGTCGAGCACAACTGCGAGGCCGCCGGCGTCAAGGTCGTCACCGACGCGAAGGTCGTCGAGGTCCGTCAGGACGGCGGCCACATCACGTCCGTCGTGACCGAGGACTCCGAAGGCAACCGCAACGAGCTCACCGCCGACCAGTTCATCTCCTCGATGCCGGTCAAGGACCTCGTCAACGCGATCGACGCCGGCCGCGAATCCGTCGACGGCACGCACGCCCCCGCCGACATGGTCGAGGTCGCCAACGGCCTGCCGTACCGCGACTTCGTGACCGTCGGCCTGCTCGTCAAGCACCTGCGCCTCAAGAACACCACCGACATCCCCACGCTCGGCACCCCGCAGATCGTGCCGGACTGCTGGATCTACGTGCAGGACCCGGGCTACAAGGTCGGCCGCCTCCAGATCTTCAACAACTGGAGCCCGTACCTCGTCAAGGACGTCGACAACACCGTGTGGATCGGCCTCGAATACTTCTGCGAGGAAGGCGACGCCTTCTGGAACATGAGCGAGGAGGAGGCCACCAAGTTCGCCATCGCCGAGCTCACCCGCATGCACGTCATCAACGGTCCCGCCGACGTGCTCGACTCCCACCGCGAACGCGTCAAGAAGGCGTACCCCGCCTACTTCGACACCTACTCCCGCATGGACGAGCTCGTCGAATACCTCGACGGCTTCGGCAACCTCTACTGCGTCGGCCGCAACGGCCAGCACCGCTACAACAACATGGACCACTCCATGGCCACCGCCATCGAGGCCGTCGGCAACATCAAGTCCGGCAAGACCTCGAAGAAGAACGTGTGGTCGGTCAACACCGATAAGTCCTACCACGAACAGAAGTAGTCGGTAAGGCACGTCCTGCATAGCCCCCTCGGTTCCCCGAGGGGGCTTTTGCGTTGGTCGGCTCGACGTTGTAGAGTGAGTGCAGTTCGCGGGCATTGCATTGCGGCGAACGTTTCGTAGCGGCCAAGGCCGCAATCACATTTCAGGCGCGTGCCGGTGCGGTATGCCGTAACGGTGGGCGCTGTGGAAAGGTAAGAACACCGTGGCCAATAGCCAGAATCTTGAGGATATGAAGCTGCCGGAGCTCAAGGAGCTCGCCAAGCAGATGGGTCTGCGCGGCACGTCGACCATGCGCAAGCCGGAGTTGCTCGCCACGCTGCAGGCGGCGCGTTCCGGAGGTGCGGCTCCCGAAGGCGTCACCGTGCGCGCTCCGAAGAAGACCACGAAGTCCTCCGCCAAGACCGCCGCCAAGAGCGCGAAGACCGCGGCGAAGTCCGACGAGCAGCCGGCCGCCGCGACCGAATCGAACGCGGCCGAACAGGCCTCCGCCCAGACCGAGGCCCCCGTCGCCGAGTCCGCGACGAATCATGAATCCGCCGAATCCGCCCAGACCGAGGCCCAGCCGGCCGCCCAGACCGCGGAATCGCCGATCGACGCCATCGACTTTCCCGCGCCGAAGTCCCGTCGCAGCGCGCGCAGGAACGACGACGAGGAGCGTCCCGCCCGTCGCGACCGCCGCACCAACGCCGCGGCCGACACCCCGCTCATCGACACCACGCACCTGCTCGACACGCTCGACCTCGGCAAGGCGACCGACGAGCCGGAACATCCGCGCGGCCGTCGCCACACCATCGACGAGAACGGCGACGAGATCATCGTCGCGAACGTGCGTCGCCGCCGTCGCCCGTCCGAGGAGAAGGAGCCGCAGGAGGAGGTCGTGCGCGACCTCGACGACATCCTCGCCACGCTCCCCACGCAGGACAACGCCCCGCGCAAGGACGACGAGGAGGAGCCGCGCCGCGGCCGGAACGACCGCAACATGCGCGGCGAGCGTCGCGACCGCGGCGACGCGCGCGACGATCACGCGGATCGTCGCGGCCGTCGCCTGCGCGGTCGCGGACGCGACTTCGACGATCGCGACGACCGCCGCAACAACCGTGACGACCGTCGCGACGCCGATCGCGACGTGCGCGACCTGCGGTTCGACGATCGCGGCGACCGCAACATGCGCGGCGACCGCGACGCCCGCGGCGAACAGAACGACCTCGTGCCGGTCGCCGGCATCGTCGACGTGCTCGACTCCTACGCGTTCGTGCGCACGTCCGGCTACCTGCCGGGCCCGAACGACGTGTACGTCTCGATGGGACAGGTCAAGAAGTACGGTCTTCGCAAGGGCGACGCCGTGCACGGCGCCATCCGCGCGCCGCGCGAAGGCGACCGCCGCAACCAGCGTCAGAAGTTCGTGCCGCTGCAGTCCATCGATTCAATCAACGGGATGACCGTCGAGCAGGCGCTGAACCGCCCGCAGTTTAGCAAGCTGACGCCGCTGTACCCGCAGGAGCGACTCAAGCAGGAGACTACGCCGAACAAGCTGACCGGCCGCATCATGGACATCGTCTCGCCGATCGGCAAGGGTCAGCGTGGCCTGATCGTCTCCCCGCCGAAGGCCGGCAAGACGATTACGCTGCAGAACATCGCCAACTCGATTACCGCGAACAACCCGGAAGTCCACCTGATGGTCGTGCTCGTGGACGAGCGTCCGGAGGAAGTCACCGACATGGAGCGCACCGTGCAGGGCGAGGTCATCTCCTCGACCTTCGACCGCCCCGCCTCCGACCACACCACCGTCGCCGAACTCGCCATCGAGCGCGCGAAGCGACTTGTGGAGCTCGGTCAGGACGTGGTCGTGCTGCTCGACTCGATGACCCGACTCGCGCGCGCCTACAACATCGCCGCGCCCGCCTCCGGCCGCATCCTTTCCGGCGGTGTCGACGCGCAGGCCCTGTACCCGCCGAAGAAGTTCTTCGGCGCGGCCCGCAACATCGAGAACGGCGGCTCGCTGACCATCATCGCGTCCGCGCTGGTCGAAACCGGCTCCAAGATGGACGAGGTGATCTTCGAGGAGTTCAAGGGCACCGGCAACATGGAGCTGCGCCTGTCGCGCGAACTCGCCGACAAGCGACTCTTCCCGGCCATCGACATCAACGCGTCCGGCACGCGTCGCGAAGAGCTCATCACCGCGCCGCAGGAACTGCCGGTCGTCTACCGACTGCGTCGACTGCTCGGCGGCATGGAGCCCGAGCAGGCATACCAGACGCTCGTGCCGCGCCTCAAGAAGACCGCCACGAACCGCGACTTCCTCGCCGCGATCGTGCAGCAGACCGGCGGCGGCTCGGTTAACGGCAACTGAGTTAGGGAGCCGGTCGGCTGGGTTGCTGGATTGGCCGGTCCTGCCGGTCCTGCCGGTCCTGCCGGTCCTGAACCGCCGGTGACTACCCCTCAGTCCGGCTGCGCCGGCCAGCTCCCCTGACAAGGGGAGCCGAGGACATCGTGAGCCCCGTCCGTGACGATTGTTACGGACGGGGCTTGTTCGTTTCGGGGGGATTACCGGTGAGTGCACCGCGTTTCCGCGGGTTTTCGGGCGTCACCGGGCGGTTACACGGGAACAATGCGGCCGAATCACGCGCCTCGTACCGTCGGGAACCAAGATTCAAGCGAACGGTTCATACGAATCATCAAGCGGGAATCCCGACATCACGAAGCATAGAGAGGAACGTGATGAGGCTATGAGGAAGACACGAACGAAGAACACGACGCACACGAGGATCATGGCGTTGACGGCGCTGGTCGCCGCCGCGGCGATGGCGCTGGCCGGCTGCGGCTCGGCCGGCTCGGGCGATTCGGGCGCGAGCGGGTCGGGCGGCGCGAGCGGCGGCTCCGGCGCGTTCCTGGCGGCCGGACTGTTCCCGTCCACCGGTTCGATGGCGTACATCGGACCGTCCAACGTGGCTTCGCTGAAACTCGCCGTCGACGACATCAACGCGGCAGGCGGCGTGCTCGGCAAGGACGCGTCCGGCACCACCGCCGACACGTCCGACGCGGACCACGCCGACCAGAACACGGCCGCCGCGCAATCCGTGCTGAGCAAGAACCCGTCTGTCGTGATCGGCCCGCCGTCCAGCTCCGTCGTCAAGAACAGCTACAAGCAGGTGACCGCGGCCGGCGTGCCGATGATTTCCAACGGCGCCACCTCCACCGCGTTCAGTGGCCTCAACGACCTCTTCTTCCGCACGATTCCGCCGGACACCGTGCAGGGCGCCGTGCTCGGCCAGGTCATCGCCCAGGCGGGCGTGAAGAACCTCGCCATCACGGTGTTCAACGACGAATACGGCACGTCGCTGCGTGACGTCGTCGTCAAGACCGTCGAGAACGCGGGCGTCAACGTCGTCTACGGCGAGAAGGACACGTTCGATCCGACCGAGACGAATTTCTCGTCGATCGCCACCGCCGTGAAGGCCGCCAAGCCGGACGCCGTGCTCGTCATCGCGTTCGACCAGACCGTCTCGCTCGTCAAGGCGCTGAAGACCGCCGGCATCGACACGCACAAGCTGTACATGACCGACGGCAACACCGTCGACCATTCCGACGACTTCGAAGCGGGACTGCTGGAAGGCACCGTCGGCACCATCCCCGGCGCGCATCCGACCGACGAGTTCCAGGCGCGCGTGAAGAAGATCGACCCGAAGGTCAAGGACTTCACCTACGCGGCCGAGACATACGACGCGGTGATCCTCGCCGCGCTCGCCGCGCAGAAGGGCGGCGCGACCGACGGCAAGACCGTGGCCAAGAACCTGCCCGCCGTGTCCGGCGTGGGCGGCGGCGAGAAGTGCGACTCGTACAAGGCGTGCCTCGCGCTGCTGAAGGACGGCAAGGACATCCAGTACAAGGGCCAGGCCAGCATCGGACCGTTCAACGACGCGCACGACCCGTCCACCGCGTCGATTGGCATCTACAAGTTCGACGCGAACAACAAGCCGGTCTTCGACCACGCGCAGGAGGGTTCCGTGCCGAAGGCGTGAGTCGGGTGATCGCAGTCGCGGGAAGTTGCGCGTTCGCGGTGATGGACCGCGAGTCCGCAGCGACGAAGAGGCGGTTTCCGGGTGATTCCGGGAACCGCCTCTGTCGCGTCTGGGGGTACGGGAGACCCCCTCAGTCGGGCTTCGCCCGCCAGCTCCCCCTGCAGGGGGAGCAAGAAAGCCGGAATGTGGCGTATACACGATTCCTTTGCGCCCCCTTGAGGGGGGGAGCTGTCCGCGACGGCGGGCTGAGGGGGTGAAGACGCGCGCTTACGCCGCGAGGGCGCTGAGGGCGTCGATTTCGGCGTAGTAGCGGTCCGGGTCGAGACCGTCGACGGTGGCGACGTTGGTCATGTGGACGCCGTCGAGGCCGCCGTGCGCGACGATCGTCGCCAATGTCTCGCGATGCCACGCGGACTTGAGATACGGGTCGATCGCCGGCTGTCCCATTGCGCGCATCGCGCAGACGAGCGCGTGCGCGCCCCAGTTCGACGTTCCGGACACGATGAGCTCGTCCGTCGCCACACGGCACGCGATCTTCTCGCCATGGTCGACGACGCCCTCGATCGCGTATTCGGCGACGCGGCCCATGCCGATCTCGTTGCCGCCGTCGCCCACGCCGATCGTGTGCAGCTGCAGCTGCGTGAGCCGGCTCAGCGGCGCCGTCCACTCGGTGATGTCGATGCCGCGCATGTTGCGCGGATGGCCGTCCGCCGCGGGTCCGACGCGTTCGATGTAGATGATCGTGTCGATGTCGTTCGCCTTCGCCAGGTCGATGACGCCGTTCATCCATCCGTCGAACCGGTCGCGCACCGGCGCGATGAGGATGTGGTCGTCCGGCAGCATCATCGCTGCGCTCGGGCGGATCACCGATTCGCAGCAGTCGTCCGTGACGAGCCACGCGTCGCCGCCGATCGCGCGCAACGCCATGCACACCTCCAACGCGCCCAGCGGTCCGTCGGTTTCGGCGGCCGGGACCTGGGCCTTCGGGATATAGAAGCCGGTGACGACGAGCGCCTTGGCCGGTTTCCCGGTGACGAGCTGGCGCGCCGCGCGGAACAGGTCGCCGCGCGAGAACGTCATCAGCGTCTCCGAGCCGCGGCCCACGTCGCGGCTCGCCAGGTTCGCGATCTTCGCGATCCGCGGGTAGAAGCGCCAACTCGCGAGGTTCGCGATTGAAGCGGTATTGCTGTCCATGATGATTCCCTTCTCTTGTGGTGTACACGGAACCCCCTCAGTCGGCCTGCGGCCGCCAGCTCCCCCTCAAGGGGGCGCAAAGCAGTCACCGTTTCCCTGCGCCCCCTTTCAGGGGGAGCTGTCCGCGATAGCGGACTGAGGGGGTGCCTACTTTGGCCCCCCTCGTCAGAGGGGGCCAAGGTCAGCGGACCTCGCCTAATTGGCCGTCGAAGGCGACGGAGTCGCCGGGTTTGGCTTGCTGGTGGACGGTTCCGGCGATGGGGGCGTCGATCTCGGTCTCCATCTTCATCGCCTCGACCACGACCACCGGGTCGCCGGCGGCGACCGTCGCACCGTCATCGACGAGCCAACGGACCACCGTGCCGGTGATCGTCGAACGGATCGCGCCGGCCGGTCGCGCATCAACACCGGGCGCGCCCGCGGTACCGGCGATGCCGGACGCGGGTGCGGCGGAACCCGCGAGGCCGCTCGCACCATTTGCGCCGGCGAGGCCGCCGACGCCAGCGAGCGACGCGGCGAGCGTGGCGGGCAGGCCGAGCCGCATGCGTCTGCCATCCAGTTCAATCCACGCATTGACCGGTTGCGGCGCGACGCCGCGCGCGCCGGGAGCGCCGGACGCGAGCGTCGCGGCGTCCGTGCGCGGCAGCAGGTCCTCTTCGATCCATCGCGTGTAGACGCGGAAACGATCAGAGGAGGGCGTCGCGGCGTCACGTGCGTCGGTGATATCGCGGGAGTCGGGTGCGACACCGGTGGTATCACGGGAATCGTGCGTGACGGTGGTGATATCACCGGAGTCGCGCGCAACCGTGGTGATATCACTGACGGGCATTGCGGTGAAATCGGGGTCGTTGATGACCGTCTCGTCGAACGCCTTGACCGTCGGAACGCCGTCGATCTTCAGCTCGGCGAGGGCGCGACGCGCGCGTGCCAAGCACGCGGCGCGCGTCGGCGCCCACACGACGAGCTTCGCCAGCATCGAATCGAACTGGTCAGGCACGATCGAACCGGCCTCGACGCCCGTATCGAACCGGATGCCGGGACCGCTCGGCGCGCGCAGACCGTCGATCGTGCCGGGGAACGGGACGAATCCGCGCGACGGGTCCTCCGCATTGATGCGGAACTCGATCGCGTGACCGCGGGAGGGGAAGGCGGGAGTTCCGGCGGCGTCGGCTGCGGCAGGAGTGCCGGCTGCGGTAGGCGTGCCGGTCGTGCCGGGAGCGGCGGGAGTGGCAGGAGTGCCGGCTGCGGTAGGCGTGCCGGTCGCGGTGATTGTGCCGACGGGCGGCAGACCGGCGTCGGCACGGGCCCGCGCGACGATGTCCGCCGCGGACTCGCCCTCGGCGATCGCGAACTGCGCTGCCACCAGATCGACGCCGCTCGTCACCTCGGTGACCGGATGCTCCACCTGGATGCGCGTATTCACCTCCATGAACGACATCGTGCCGTCCGGATCGACCAGAAACTCGACCGTGCCGGCGCTCGTGTACCGCGCGCGCTCGCAGATCGCGACCGCCGCGCGCTTGAGCCGGTCCTCGGTCTGCGGCGCGAGGAACGGGGCGGGCGCCTCCTCGATGAGCTTCTGATTGCGGCGTTGCAGCGAACAATCGCGCGTGCCGACGGCGACCACGCGGCCGGCACGGTCGCCGAGCACCTGCACCTCCACGTGACGTGGGCGGGCGAGGAAGCGTTCGATGAAGCAGTCGCCGTTGCCGAACGCGACCTCCGCCTCATGCGTGGCCGAGACGAACGCCTCCTCGACGTCCTTGAGCTCGTGGACGACCTTGAGGCCGCGCCCGCCGCCGCCATACACGGCCTTGATGGCGAGCGGCAGACCATGCTCGCGGGCGAACGCGACCACCTGCGCCGGGTCGTGCACCGGTTCCGTCGTACCCGGGGCCATCGGCGCGCCAACCTCGGCGGCGATGCGGCGCGCCTCCACCTTCGAACCGAGCATGCGGATCGTCTCCGGGCTCGGGCCGATCCATGTGAGTCCGGCATCGATGACCGCCTGCGCGAAGTCCGCGTTTTCGGAAAGGAAGCCGTAGCCGGGGTGCACGGCGTCCGCGTGGGCCTTGGTTGTTGCGATGTCGACGATTTTCGCGATGTCGAGGTAGGTGTCCTTCGGGGTCACGCCGTCGAGCGCGTAGGCTTCGTCGGCGAGATGGACGAACAGGGCGTCCGCGTCCGGGTCGGCGTAGACGGCGATGGCTGTGCGACCCGTGTCATGGCACGCGTGGATGATGCGCACCGCGATTTCGCCGCGGTTCGCGACGAGGACGCGGGAGAGACGGGGGCGGGTTGGTGTTGGTGTGGTGGGTGTGGCTGTGGCTGGTGGGGTTGACGTGGTAGACATCGGAAGGTGCTTCTTTCGCGGGGTGTACGTGGACGTGTGGATAGGGTGTACGTGGACGTGGGCTGGTGCTGTGGGCGGAATCGGCCCCCTGACGAGGGGCCATCCGCGAAGCGGACTGGGGGAGAGACCGGCTGACCAGTGCGGTGGTCTACCCCTCAGTCCGGCTTTCGCCGGACAGCTCCCCTGTCAAGGGGAGCCGGGTCGTGGGTGGGGGTGTTGATGGTGAAACGGACTTGGGCGCCGGGCGGGAGTTGGCCGGCGGTGGCGAGGGCCGCACGGGTGAGCACGGCGATCACCGGGTAGCCGCCGGTCACCGGCTGGTCGCGCAGGAAGATGAGCGGCAGTCCGTTGCCCGGCACCTCGATGCTGCCGGGGACGGTTGCCTCGCTTTTCAGCTCGGCATGTGGGTCTCGGCGTTCGATGATGGGGGAGCCAGAGGATACGGCCGGCGCGGTGGGTGCGGCTGACGTGTGCGGCGCGGACGATGGGATTGGCCCCCTCTGTCGAGGGGGCTGTCGGCGAAGCCGACTGGGGGAGAGCACGGCCGGTACGGCCGATGTATCGGCTGGTGTGGAGGCTGCCGCTGGTACGGAAGACGGTGCGGCGAGGCGGAGGCCGACGCGGTTCGACTGGGCGGTGACGGTCCACGTGGTGCCGAGGAACGTGGCGATGCCGGCGTCGGTGAACCAGTCGTCGCGCGGGCCGAGCGTGACGGCGAACTCGGTGGGGGCGGGCGCGGCAACGTCGGTGCCGGCGTTGGCGGCGACGCGCGGCAGATCATCCGGCCACGGCTGGGGCAGTCCGATGGTAGCGATGGGGTAGGGGAGTCGGGAGAGGGGATTGACGGGGAGGAGATCGCCGGGCTTGAGCGGGGCTGGACCGATGCCGCTCATCGTGTCGGTGGAGGCGGAATCGAGAATCGTGGGGACTGCGAATCCGCCGCGCACGGCGATGTAGTCGCGCAGGCCCGCGGTGGGGGTGCCGATCGTCACGGTCTCGCCGTCGCGCAGCAGGAACGCCTCCTGACGGGTGATGGGGAAGGCGGGCTCCGGATTGCGGCGGATGCCGGTCCGACGACCATCCTCACCCGGCTTGTGTCGGGAACTTTTGTCGGTATTGGTGTGCGTGAAGGTGATGGTGATGGGGGCCGGGGCGCCGGTGACGGCGATGGTGAGGTCGCCGTGGGCGGTGAACGAGGCATTGCCGGCGGTCAGCTCGATGACCGGGGTGTGCGCGGGATTGCCGACCAGCTCGTTCGCCAGATGGAAGGTCCGCGGGTCCGCCGCGCCCGAACCGGTGACGCCCATTTCGGGCGCGTTGCGGCCGGCGTCTTGGAACGTGGCGAGAATGCCGGGATTGACGACTTCGAGGGCGGCAGGAGTGGCAGATGCGGTGCCGGCGGGACTGACCAACCGACCACCCCCACCCGCTCCGCGGGAGCCCCCGCCAGCGGGGGCGGAGAAAGGGGCGTTATGCATGGTCGAGCCGTCAACGTGCATGGTTGAGCCGTCAACCTGTACGGTTGAGGCGGCATCATGTAGGTTTTCCGATGCGACGTGCAGGTTTTCCGGGGCAACGTGTGGGGTGTCGTGCTGAAGAGCGCGCCGGACCGTGGCTTCGGCGCGCGCCGGCGTGAATCGTACGGTGTCGCCGGGGCGGAGGAGCGCGGGCGGGTTCATGGCATCGTTCCACATCGGAACGGAGGTTCTGCCGATGAGCTGCCAGCCGCCCGAACTGGCTCGCGGGTAGACGCCGGAAAACGTGCCGGCGAGCCCCACCGACCCCGCAGGAACGGCCAAACGCGGCGCTTTTCGGCGTGGCACGTCGAAGATCGGGTCGCCGTCCACGAGGTAGTCGAAGCCGGGCGCGAACCCGCCGAACGCGACCTTCCACGCGTGCCCGGAGTGCCGCGCGACCACCTGTTCAGGGCTGATGGCGAGCAATTTGGCAACGTTCCCAAGGTCCTCGCCGTCATAGACGACCGGAATCTCCACGACCCGCGCATCACGGGTCTTCAGCACCCCACCGTGCAGGTTCGTGATTTTCGACTGCAGGATACTTCGGAAATCCTGCACGTTTGCCCCCAAACCATGCACATTCATCGGCGAACCATGCACGTTCGCACGGGAACCATGCACATTCGTCGCCGCAATCGCCGCAATCAGCGGGTCGAACGCCACATACACCGTGCGCGCCGCCGGCAGCACCGTCGTCACCCCGTCGAAAGCCGCCGCTTCGATCGCCGCATACAGTTCCAGCGCGGCGTGCAGATCGGCGCATTCGACGATCATCGCCGTTTCGCCGCAAGGCAGGAACCGCAGCGCATCGGGGTTCGTGGCGTCATCCTTCACGCCGGTCGTGGCGTCGGTTCCAGCGTCGGTCATCGCGCTCACCGTCCCCTCACGCCGCGAACGGACGAATCGTCACGCCGTCGGCGGTGAGGCGCTCGCGGACCGCCTTCGCGAGCGCGACGGCCGCCGGCGAGTCGCCGTGCACGCATACCGAGTCGGCGTGGATCGGCACGATCGTGCCATCGATCGCCTTGACCGTGCCATCGGTCACCATGCACGAGACGCGCGCGGCGACCGCATCCGGATCGGCGATGACCGCGCCCGGCAGGCGACGCGAGACGAGCGTGCCGTCGGGCGTGTACGCGCGATCGGCGAACGCCTCGCGGAACACGCGCAGTCCGGCGGCCTCGGCCACGCGGCCCACCACGGAACCGGGCAACGTAAGCAGCGCGAGTGCGGGGTCGACGGCGCGGATCGCCTCGACCACCGCACGCGCCTGCGCTTCGTCGGTGACGATCCGGTTGTAGAGCGCGCCGTGCGGTTTCACGTACCGTACGCGCGTGCCGGCGGCCTTCGCCATACCTTCCAACGCGGCCAGCTGGTACATCACGTCCGCAGTGAGTTCGTCGGGAGTGTCGTCGACGTATCGGCGGCCGAATCCGGCGAGATCGCGGTAGGCGATGTGCGCGCCTACCGCGACGCCGTTCGCCGCCGCGTTTCCCAGCGTGCGGCGCATCACGATCGGGTCTCCGGCGTGGAAGCCGCAGGCGATGTTCGCGCTGGAGACGACGGTGAGCAGCGATTCGTCGTCGCCGAGCTTCCAGCGTCCGAAGCTTTCGCCCATGTCGCTGTTCAGATCGATGGTGGTCATGTCCGTATCCGTCCTTTCCGATTGCGCGTGGCTCACACCATGTAGTCGAGGTCGCGTTTCGAGGTGATGAGCATGTGGCCGGGCGCGTGGGTGATTGCGAATGGCGGTTTCGAGGCCATCGCGGCGGCCTGCGGGGTCACGCCGCACGCCCAGAAGACCGGCACGTCGCCGTTTTCGAGGATTGGGGCGTCGCCGTAGTCGGGGTGCGTGAGGTCGGTGACACCGATCGCCGCCGGATTGCCGACGCATACGGGCGCGCCGTGCACGGACGGGTAGTAGCCGGAGATGCGCACCGCGTCGGCGACCTGCGTGGACGGGATGCCGCGCATCGAGACGACCATGTTCGCGTGGAACGCGCCGGCCGGGCGGCAGGCGATCGACGTGTCGTACATCGGCACGTTGCGGCCGGCGGTGATGTGCCGCACCGGCACGCCCGCCTCCATCAGCGGGAATTCGAACGTGAAGCTGCATCCGATCACGAACGTGACGAGGTCGTCGCGCCAATAACCGGTGATGTCCGGCACTTCGGCGACGAGCTTGCCGTGCTCCCACACGCGGTATAGCGGCACGTCGGTGCGGATGTCCGCGCCGGGGCAGGTGACCGGTTCGGTCTCGCCCGCCTCCATCACCTCGAGCAGCGGGCATGGTTTCGGATTGCGCTGCGCGAACAGCAGGAAGTCGAAGGCGAGGTCCTTCGGCAGGATCATCAGATTCGCCTGCGCGTAGCCTTTCGCGATGCCGCAGGTCGGGCGCACGAGTCCGTCGCGGAAGGCGAGGCGCGCGGCCTCCGGGGTGGAATCGGCGTTCAGTGCGGGTGCCGGGTCGTCGGCGGTTCCGGCGGTTTCCGTGGTTTTCTCGGTCTCCGTGATTCCGGTCTTGTCTGCGATTGCGGTCATGACATCCCCCATTCCTGTGCTGTCCGACACGATACGGTCGTGCCGCGTTACGGTTCATGTCCGTTTGTGACTGTTGCATTTCGACCGTGCTACGCGGCTTGTTCCACATGAAACAATCCGCGGTTAGGTTGGGCGCGGATAACGGAATCCGGCGGATGGGCCCGGCAACGGGCCCGACGGCGGGACGACAGGACGACGGAATGGAAGGGAAGAGAACGAGATGAGTTCGATCGTGCTGGGAATGGGCAACGGCAAGGCGATGTTCGGCGACGAGAAGGTGAGCGACGCCGATCTCATCACGCTGGTCGACCCGAACGGGCTCAACATCAACGCGTTCGATCTGAGCGTGCTGCGCGGCGACGGCATCTTCGAGGCGACGACCGTGTGGAAGGGGTACCCGGTCTCGTTGGAGAACCATCTGCGCCGTCTCGCCCAGTCCGCGGCGATGGTCGACCTGCCCAAACCGAACTTCGACGCGATCACGCGCGGCGTCGAACAGGTCATCGACGCGTACGACGACCCCGAACCGGGCCCGCTGCTGCGCATCATCGTCTCGCGCGGCCTCGATCCGGACACCGGCGTGGGCAAGGCGTCCGACCGCACGCCCACCGTCTTCATCTTCCTCGACGCGAAGGGCACGCTGCACGAGACCGACCCGATCACGATGGCCTCGATGACGCGCGGCTACCCGTCGGACATCACCGAACGCGCGCCGTGGCTGCTCAACGGCGCGAAGACGCTCAGCTACGCGTTCAACTGCGCCGTGCACCGCGAGTGCGCGCGCCGCGGCGTCGGCGACGCCGTGCTCTACACCGAGGACGGCTACACGCTCGAATGCCCGAACTCGTCGATCGTGGCCCGCTACGGCGACACGTTCGTGACGCCCGACCCGTCGATCGGCATCCTCAACGGCACGTCCCAGCGCGAACTGTTCGCGTGGGCGCGGCAGGAGGGCAAGTCCATCGAATACCGCAAGCTGCCGATCGCCGAACTGCGCGAGGCCGACCGTCTGTACATGACGCACGGCGGCTGGATCATCCCCGTCAACGAGCTCGACGGCCGCGCGCTCGACTATTCGGCCGACGAGATCGCCCAGGCCAACGAGGCGATCCACACCGGCCGCACCCACGACGACGCCCTCACCATCGGCCCGGACTACCGGTACTGAGGGTTCCGGCTGTTCGGGGTTTTCCTGCGCCCCCTTGAGGGGGGAGCCGTCCGGCGCACGCCGGACCGAGGGGGTGCCCCGACAGTCCGGTTGGAGTAAGGTAGCTCGTATGACTGAAACGACGAGCACGACCGCATCCGAAGACGGCGGCGACTGGCTGAGCGCCACCGTCACCCGCAATCCCGGCGAACACGCCACCGTCATCGACTCCGCGAAGGCCGCGGAGGATCCCGAGACCGCCGAAACCGTGGCGAAGATCAAAGCGCTGCGCCAGTCCATCGACAACGTGGACACGGCCATCGTCTCCCTGCTCGCCGAACGCTTCAAATACACGTCGCAGGTGGGCGTGCTCAAGGCGCGCGCCGGCTTCGCGCCCGCCGACTACAAACGTGAGGACTACCAGATCGAACGCCTCCACCGCATCGCCGTGGCCGCGGGTCTCGATCCGGACATCGCCGAGATGTACCGCGAATTCGTCGTCACCGAGGCGAAGAAGCGCCACCAGCGCATCGCCGAGGCCGGGGGAGACCCGGGCGTGCTGGACGTCTTCGCCTGATCTCTCCGTTTCCCCAGGCGGCTGCGCCCGATTCCATTCGACTATGCGACGGCCGAGTGCACTCACCGGTCGACTATATTTACTGACGTACGCGCGATGAGGCCGCGACACCATGCCGGTGCGCGGCCTTTCGCGTGAGAAGACGGAACCATACGACACGCGGGCGCCGGGAATCCGGTACAAGGATTCCGGCCGCCGGATTCCCGTGGGAGGATGCCGGTAACGGGACACCGGAAACGGGAACGTCGGCAACAGGAACACCGGAAACATGAACACCGGAAACAGTTGGGAGGTGAGGTGCCATGGGCCACGCTACGGACCGCCGCCGCAACGCGTTGACCTGCGCGATCGCGGTCGTCGTCGCGGCGGCGCTCGCCTTGGGCGGCGCGGGCGGCTCGGCGGCGCTCGCCGCATACCACGCCATCCCGGCGCTCGCCGGCCACGACGTGCTCACCGTGACCGAGGTGGGCGGCGGCGCCGGCGCGTTGTATCTGACGGACGGCGGCGACGCGGCGTCGGCGGCATCGCGCGCGGTCACGCGCGTGCGCGCCGGCGCGCGACGGCTGCCGGTCGGCGCGCACGTCACCTATTCGCTCGACGGTCCGAACGTGAGCCGCGAGAAGGTCGCCGGTTCCAGCGGACTCGTCGGCGTGCACATCGAACTTTCACCGTCGTTGTTCGGCGGCGATGCGGCGCGCGCCATGCGATCGCGGCGCATGCTCGTCGCGTTCACGATACCGACTCGCGTCGCCGACGACGTGAACGCGAACCATGACGCCGTCATCACGACGCAAGGCTCGAGTACCGTCGTCGCCGCCCTGCTGCGCGTCGGCGAACGCCTCGACTGCTACATGACCGCGGAGAAATTCACGATGGGCGATCTCGTCGTCGCCTCGGCCGGTGACTCCAACGACGTCTCCGCGCTCGCCACGACCGCCGCGGCGATGGGCGACGGAACGCTGGATCCGGATTCCGGTGCCGGGAACGGCGGCGGTGACGGTGCGGGAGCCGGGAATGCGGGCGCGCATCAGGACCTCATCGACAAGCTCACCACGCTGCGCGACCTCGAACGGTCGCTCGCCACCAGCGAAATCGCCGCGAAACAGGCCGATTACGACAAGGCGTTCGCCGAATACATGACCGCCTACGTCGGGTCGTACACGAACCACCTGTCCGGGTCGATCGGGTCGTCGACGCAGCTGACCGCCCTGATGGGCACGGCCGGCGAACTCAGCGGCGACACTCCGCTCGCCGCCGCCGTGCTCGGCGAGGCGGACGCGACCGACGCGCTCGCCTCCGCGCACCAGCACACGGGCGCCGCCGACGCGCTCGACCAGGTGATTCGCATCGTGCGCACGCAGGGTACCACTGGACTCGCCGACACGTTGCGTCGTCGCGCCGGCGAAGAGACCACCGAAGGTGCGAAGGAGTACGCGGCCGGGCAGTCGCAGCTCTCGCAGGCGATGATCCCGTATTCGATGGCCTACACGGACGCGTACACGAAGCACTTGAGCGAGCTGACCGGCGGGACGTCGGCGGAGGCGTCCGTGCATGCGGGCGAGGCGAACGAGGCCACGGCGAAGGAGTTCGGAATCACCGGCGTCGGCGGTGATGGTGGCGATGCTGGTGCCGGTGCGGCGGATGGTGGCGCCGCCGGTTCTTCCGGTAATGCGCATGCGGATGATACTGCGAAGGTGGATGCGGCGATGGCTGCGCTCGCCGCGGCGCGCGAGCGTACCGGCGCGGGTAGTGCGTATTGGCAAGTGCTGCTGCGATTCGCGGGGGAACTGAACGGTTCGGGTTCGGCTGGTTCCGGCGCGGGTGCTGGCGTGGCTGATGGCGATACGACTGGCGGCAGTGACGGTGCTTCTGGTGACGGTGCCAAGAGTGCGGGGGCCGCATCCGGTGCCGCGTCGGCGGGACGGTTCGTTGATCGTGCCATGGCCGGCGACGACTCGCTCGCCGCACGCGCCGAGACGACACGTCTACGGCGTCAGGCCGCGGCCGAGCGTCGCGCCGCGAAACAATCGAGCGACGACGTGACGACCACCGTGGTCGACGAGAACGCGGGCAAAGCCGATGCCGGCGACGTGATGAAGTTCGCCGGCGGTGTGCCGGGCGTCAGCGGCGGGAAGTCGGATTCGAACGGTTCGGGCGACTCGGCCGGTTCAGCTGGTTCGGATGATGCGGCGGACTCGGGTGACGCGGCTGGCTCGGGCGATGGTGCGGCGGATGGTGCATCCTCGGCGACGGGCACGGCGGGTGACGCGACGAAGTCGGCGTCGGATTCGTCCTCTGCGGCCAGCGCGGTGGCATCCGCGCTGGCGCAACTGTCGCCGTACATCGGCATGAACGGTGCCGCCGGTGCGGCGGGTTCGGGTGCGGCGGGTTCTGCTGGTGCCAGTGGTTCCGGCACGCGTCTCGTCATCGACACCACGCAGCTCATCGACGATGCCGCGTCGCTCGGCGACGCCGGCGCACTCATCCAAACGCTGCTCGCCAATGCCGACGTTCAAGCGAAGCTGGGTGGCAGGACGTCCGGTGCCGCGGACGCTGCGGGTGCGGACACCGCGGGTGCCGCCGACAACACGTCCGCTGCATCCGCCACGGGCTCCCTCACCCGTTTCCTCATCATCCAGCCCGGCCTATGAGCTCCGCGCATAAATAACCCCATGATGCGGTAACCACACCCGTGCAATACCTCCCACCGTGCGGTGATTCTCCCATGGTGCGGTAAATCCCTCATGGTGCGGTGCGCGAAAATGGCGGAATTCCAACGTTGTGGAGAAAGTGTGTTGCCGCACCATGGGAAGGCGGAGCCGCATGTGGGCCGCGCATGTGGGCTACGGAAGCAATGCGGATGTGAAGAAAATGTGTTTTAGACTTTTTTAGAGTTTTTAGATTCTTTAGACTTTTTTAGATTCCTTGGCACTTCAGAATCGTTGGTTCCGTCGTCGGGATTTTTAGCACTGCCTCGAATCGCTCGGATGATGGAGGCACCGGCAATGGCGACTCCGGCGGCACCACCGAGAATAGCCGCGGCACTTTGCCCGTTAAGCAGTCCTACGATACACACAATCCATGGCAGCGTGGATGACGCTATCGATGCGACGATGACGGCAGTTACGTCTCCAAGTACCAGACGCGAATCGTTGGTGATATTGGCATTCAGCTGTGCTTTCGCCATACCCACGATTTCTCCGGGAAGAGCTGGATCTATGCGATGGTATGCTTCCAACGTTTCGGGAGCCGGCAACGGTCCTGAGAAACGTCGTTCCAATACGAGGTTCAGCTCTTGGGGGTCATGTCGTAGGAGTTCATCGATTGCGTCAAGCTCCTGCCTACGGCGGTCCAGGATTCCGCCATCAGATTCCTGTTCCGGAGTTCTTCGCGGCGGTGGTGCAGTATGTCCATCGGCATCGGTCTGGTCACGATGTCCAGCCCACGCAGAGTGCCGGTTGATATGGCTTTCAGCATCGTTTTGGCCGTCATAGGCATCTCCTTCGTTGTTGGTTTCGATAGTACCCTCTTGCTGATCGTGTGGAGGATTATCGGGCGCTGGCTTCTTTACTGTACCCTTCCTTTCCGTGGATTCCGTGATTCGGTAGCCGAACATTGGGTGGTACGGACAACGGTAAAGGAGCAGGGATGGGAGAGGGAATCTTATCGGAAGGATGTGGATAATGCCCTCCGGACGCTTATTCCGCAACGATGCGGTACCTCTTGCAGGGATGTGGATAACTCAGGCGGTGCGTTATCGCCCGGAATAAGAGAGGGGCTCCGACCGGGTGTAGTGGTCGGAGCCCCTTGAGGTGAGGTGGGTGGAAGGGTTGGGCCTTCTTGCCCCCCTCAGTCCGGCCTTTGGCCGGACAGCTCCCTCTGAAAGGGGGAGCGGGAATCGGATGCGCGGAGCGCGGGTCTTTGGCGCCTGTGGCGCCTGTGGCGCGGTCTCTCCCTCCGGCGCTGCACGCCACCTCCCTCATCAGAGGGAGGCAAAGGGCAGGGACACTCGCTGCGCGGCGGGAGACCGCCGCGCCCGCTGCTACTTGCGCGGCTTCTTGGCCGGGGGCTCGCCGAGTTCGGACTGCTCGACGATGATTTCGGCGGCGGCCTCGGTTTCGGCCTTGGCCTCCTTGGCGGCGTCCTTCGCTGCCGCACGGGCGGCGTCGACGGTCTCCTTGGCGGCCTTGACGGCGGCGGCGAGACCGGCGAACTGGATCTTGCCCACCACGCGGCCGGCTTCGGCGATGTCGTCCAGCGCACCGGCCAGCGATTCGCGCACGTCGTCGGCCACGCCCAGCGTGACGGACAGGATCGGCGTCTTCATCGAGACCTTCGCCTTGGACTTGATGCCACGCAGCGCGGCCAGCGCCTCGCCGGCGTGGTTGAGCAGCTCCGGGGCCACCTTGAACGCGGCCGCCTCGTACACGTCCGGGGTCGGCCATGCGGCGCGGTGCACCGAGCCGGAACCGGCGTGCATCCAGCTCCACACCTCTTCGGTGGCGTACGGCAGGAACGGCGCGAGCAGGCGGGTGAACGCATCGAGGCCGAGACCCAGCGCGGTACGCGCGGAACGCACGGCCGCCTCGGAAGGCACGTGGCCGGTCGCGTCGGCGGTGCCGTAGGCGCGGTTCTTCACCAGCTCGATGTAGTCGTCGCAGAACTGCCAGAAGTAGTTCTCGATGGCCTCGAGCGCCTTGGAGTGCTCGTAGTTGTTCAGCGCGGCGGTCGCCTCGCGAACCACGAGCGCCATGCGGGCCATGGCGGCGCGGTCGAGCGGCTCGGTCACGTCGGCCGGATCCCAGACCGCCTCGGTGCCGGAGGACACGTGGTGGTTCTCGTCCTCGCGGCCGATGGCCAGCGCGAACTTCGTCGCGTTGAGCAGCTTGATCGCCAGACGGCGACCGATCTTCATCTGACCCTCGTCGTAGGTGGCGTCCAGGCCGAGGCGCGCGGCGGCGGCCCAGTAGCGCACCGCGTCGGCGCCGAACTGCTCGATCGGCTTGTTCGGCACGACGACGTTGCCCTTGGACTTCGACATCTTCTTGTGGTCCGGATCGAGGATCCAGCCGGAGAGCGTCGTGTGCTTCCACGGCAGGCACTTGTTCTCGAGGTGCGCGCGGTCCACGGAGCTGAACAGCCAGGTGCGGATGATGTCCTGGCCCTGCGGGCGCAGATCCATCGGGAACGTGGCCTTGAACAGGGCCTGATTCTCCTCGCCGGGCTCCTCCCAGCGGGTCACGATCTGCGGAGTGAGCGAGGAGGTCGCCCACGTGTCCATGATGTCCTTCTCGGCGGTGAAGCCGCCGGGCACGTCACGCTGGTCCTCGGTGTAGCCGGACGGCACGTCGGTGGTCGGGTCGATCGGCAGGATGTCCTCGGACGGGGTGATCGGATGGTCGTAGTCGGCCGAACCGTCCTCCTTGACCGGGTACCACAGCGGGAACGGCACGCCGAAGAAGCGCTGGCGGGAGATCAGCCAGTCGCCGTTCAGGCCGTGCACCCAGTTCTCGTAGCGCACGCGCATGAAGTCCGGGTGGAATTCGAGCTCGCGGCCGCGCTCGATGAGCTCGGCGTTCAGCTTCTGGTCGGTGCCGCCGTTCTTCAGGTACCACTGGCGGGAGGTGACGATCTCGAGCGGCTTGTCGCCCTTCTCGTAGAAGTTCGTCATACGCTTCGTCGGCGTCGGCTCGCCGTCCAGGTCGCCGGACTCGCGCAGGTGGTCGACGATGATCTTGCGGGCGGAGAACGTGGTCTTGCCTTCGGTCTCCGCGAAGATCGCCTTGCCGCCCTCGTCGGTGATCCAGTCCGGCACGTTCATGATGATGCGGCCGTTGCGCTGGATGATCGGACGGGTCGGCAGGTCGAGGTCACGCCACCATTCGACGTCGGTCACGTCGCCGAAGGTGCAGCACATGGCGATGCCGGCGCCCTTGTCCATCTCGGCGGCCGGGTGCGCGAGGATCGGCACCTTCACCTTGAACAGCGGGGAGTAGACGTACTGGCCGAAGTACTGCTTGTAGCGCTCGTCGTCCGGGTGCGCGATCAGCGCGCCGCAGGCGGCCAGCAGCTCGGGGCGGGTCGTCTCGATGTAGATCGGGGTGCCGTCCTCGAAACGGAACGCCACCTTGTGGTAGAAGCCCGGGTATTCGCGGGATTCGAGCTCGGCCTGGGCCACGGCGGTCTGGAAGGTCACGTCCCACAGGCCGGGGGCGTCCTTCTGGTAGGCCTCGCCGCGGGCGAGATTGCGCAGGAACGCCTTCTGGGCGACGCGGCGCGGGTGCTCGCCGATCGTGTGGTAGGTCTGCGACCAGTCGATCGACAAACCCAGCTTGCGCCACAGCGCCTCGAACAGCTTCTCGTCCTCGGCGGTCAGCTTCTCGCACAGTTCGATGAAGTTCTGGCGGGAGCACGGCACCTGGTCCTTGGCGTCGATCTTCTTGCCGTCGGTGCCTTCGAACGGCGGCTTGAAGTCCGGATCGTACTTGAGGGAGGTGTCGACGCGCACGCCGTAGTAGTTCTGCACGCGACGCTCGGTCGGCAGGCCGTTGTCGTCCCAGCCCATCGGGTAGAACACGTCGAAGCCCTGCATGCGCTTGAAGCGGGCGATCACGTCCGTGTGCGTGTAGGAGAACACGTGGCCCACGTGCAGGTGGCCGGACACGGTGGGCGGCGGGGTGTCGATGGAGTACACGGCCTTGCGGTCGCGGGTGTCGTTGAACTTGTAGGTGCCCTGTTCGTCCCAGACGGCACGCCACTTGTCTTCGAGGCCGTCCACGCCCACGCGGTCGGGGAGCGGGGTGAGGTTGGCCGTGATGGATTTGGCTTCAGTCATACACGCGAGTTTATGCGGCTTAGGTGACAACGCCTACTGTTTTGCGAGGTCCTTCAACGGCAGTCGGGTGTCGGTGAGCTGGGTGGGATAGCCGTTCAGCGTCTTCTTCACGGCGACCGCGTTGCGCTTCGCGTACAGCCAGTCGCTGGCCGCGTCCTCGCTCACCGTGCGCGCGTACGTCTTCAGTCCGTTCGCATAGTCCGTCTCGTTCGCGGCGCCCGCCGCCGCCGCGTACTGCGACTGCGCGTCCGCGTTCGTGTAGTGCGGCGTCGAGTCGGGCGTCGCGAAGATCGCCGATCCGTCCTCGCCGTCGAGTTCGGTGAGCATGAGCTGGAAGTCGCGTGACTGCGCGCGCTGGTCGAGCTGCGTGGCGTCGACCGTCTCCACGTCGACGGGGATGCCCACCGTCTGGTACTGCGCGGCGATCGCCTGCGCCAGCGACGTGTACGTGGCCGTGGTGACGAGCTTCAGCGTGCCGATGTATCCGGAGGAGAAGTAGCTCATCATCGACCGTCCCTTCGCGCTGTCGAACGGCAGTATGGAGGTGAGGTCCTCGTAGCCGGGTTCGAGCGGGCCGATCGGGCCGCCGAGCACCTGCGCGACGTCCGCGCGGCCGTTCGCCAGCGCGGACTTGTCGAGCAT
Source organism: Bifidobacterium sp. LH_426 (assembly GCF_056356875.1). Lineage (NCBI taxonomy): Bacteria > Bacillati > Actinomycetota > Actinomycetes > Bifidobacteriales > Bifidobacteriaceae > Bifidobacterium > Bifidobacterium sp. LH_426. The sequence goes on along the minus strand of NZ_JBKEVB010000004.1, from coordinate 237,928 downwards.
GAGGCGCATCGCCTGCCGCGCCTGCACGTCGGAGAGGATCGAGTCGGCGTCGTTGTTGTAGAGCAGCGTCACCTTGCGCGTGCTGGAACCGGTCGTCGTCGTGAACGAGGAATCGCCGTTGAGATGGTCGGCGGAGGTCGCGGAATCCGGCAGGACCATGTCGAGGCCGCCGAAATCGGCCTGCTTCATCATCGTGTCGTCGTCGGCGTAATACTTGAGCGTGACGGTGCCGACCTTCGCGCCGCCGCCGGAACGCGCCTTGAGCGTCATCACGCCGTCCTTGAACGAGTCGACGGTGAACGGGCCGGAACCGGCGGTCCGCTTCGCGTAGTCGATCTTCGCCTCCGAATCGTAGACGATGCCGAGGCGGCCGGTGAGCGTGCGCGTGAGCGTCGGATCCGGCTCGCTGAGCGTGATGACCACCGTCGTCGGATTCGGGTTCGTGACGGAGGCGAGGCGCTTGAACTTCGCCTCCGCGTCCGGCCATTTGCCTTCCACGGCCTGCTGGATCGACCACACGGCGTCGGTCGAGTCGAGCGTGTGGCCGTTCGCGAACGTGAGGCCGGAGCGCATCGTGAGCGTGAGCGTTTTGCCGTCCGCCGACGTCTCCCACTTCGATGCGAGACCGCCGGTGATCTGGTTCTTGTCGTCCACGTCGAGCAGCGTCTCGTACACGTTGCCGAGGAGCACGCGGCTCAATCGGTCGGACTGCGCGCCGGACGCGGTGCGGATGTCGAGCGAGTCGGGCGCGCCGGTCAGTCCGATCGTCACGGCACCGTCCGCCGCGTCGCCGCCTTCGAACACGGCGGCGACGTCGCGGTTCCGCACGACCGTCCAGCCGAGCCAGACGAGCGCGGAGAGCGCCAGCGCGACGCCGAGGAAGACGCCCCAGCGTCTGAGTTCGTCGAGGGCGTTGCCGTTGCGTGGATTGCGTGTGCCGTTGCCGTGATTCGCCATGTGGCTCAGTCTACGCGGAAGTCCGCCGGCGGGAGCGGAAGGAGCGGGAGGCTACGCGACGGACGGTGCGGACGGACAGGTGGCGGCGAGCGGACAGTCGGCGCAATCGGGCGTGCGCGCGTGACAGACCGCACGGCCGAACAGGATGAGCCGGTGGCTCAGATCCGTCCACTCCTCGGGCGGGAAGCACGCGGTGATCTCCTTCTCGACGGCCACCGGATCGGGGTGACGGTCGCGCCAGTCGCTGCGCCAGCGCAGGCGTCCGGTCACGCGCATCACGTGCGTGTCGACGGGGAAGCCGGGCACGTCGAACGCGTTGCCGAGCACGACGTTCGCCGTTTTGCGGCCCACGCCCGGCAGGCTCGTGAGTTCCGCCATCGTGCGTGGCACCTCGCCGCCGAAACGCTCGTCGAGCGCGGCGGCGAGTCCCAGCAGATGCTTCGTCTTGGACCGGTAGAAGCCGAGTGGATGGATGATGTCCTCCACGTCCTCGGGATTCGCGACGGCCAGCGCCGCGGCGTCCGGGTAGCGGGCGAAGAGTTCCGGCGTGACCGTGTTGACACGTTTGTCGGTGGTCTGCGCGCTCAGGACGGTCGCGATGAGCAGTTGCAGCGGCGTCGAGAAATCGAGTGCGCACTTCGGTTCGGGGAACAGTCCGGTGAGGATCGCGTATTCGCCGTGCATGCGGGCGATGCGGGCCCGCTTTGATTCACGTGGCATATCGGATGCTTTGGGTGATTGGGATGATCGCGCTCGGATGATCGATGACGGCGCGGACCGTCACTCGCCCTTCGGCGCGTTGCGCGCGGCGGATTTGGCGGCCGACTCCTCGGACTCCTCGTCCGGCGGATCGAAACGGTAGCCGACGTTGCGCACGGTGCCGATGAGATGCTCGTATTCGCCGCCGAGCTTGGCGCGCAGACGACGGATGTGCACGTCGACGGTTCGCGTGCCGCCGTAGTAGTCGTAGCCCCACACCTCCTGCAGCAGCTGCGCGCGCGTGAACACGCGGCCGGGATGCTGCACGAGATACTTGAGCAGTTCGAACTCCTTGTACGCCAGATCGATCGGGCGGCCGTGCAGGGAGGCGGTGTAGCCGTTCGTGTCCACGATGAGGTCGCCGGAACGGATCTGGCCGTCCTCCGTGGTCACGCCCTTGTCACCCGCGGCCGTGCTCGCGCTCGCGGCAGGTGCGTTGCCGCGTTCGGAGACGAGGCGCAGACGGCCTTCGACCTCGGCGGGGGAGGCGGTCGCGACGACCACGTCGGCGATACCCCACTGCGAGTTGACGACGGTGAAGCCGCCCTCGGTGAGGATCAGCACGATCGGCGTGGACAGGCCGGACGCGTGGATGAGATTGCACAGGGTCTTCGCGGTGGCCAGATCGTCGCGCGCGTCGAGGAACAGGATGGTGTTCTCCGGCATCTTCACCAGACTGGCCGCGTCCATCGGCAGGACGCGTACGCGGTGGGAGAGCAGGGCGAGCGACGGCAGCACGGAGGCGGGGTTGCTTGCGAACGTCATCAACGTCAGATCAGTCACGTCTTGCCCCTCTCTTGTATCGGGCTCCGGCGCGGGCCGGGCCTTGTCAGATGGAAGGCGACCATTGCGGGAATGACCGAGACGGGTGTGGCGCACCGAATCGGAGATTCGTGATGGAGACCCTTACGAATTCTGCGCCTCATTGTACGCGCACAGATGGGACACATGATGTTAACTTCTGTGACAACAAGCGGCAATATGCGTGCGGAAAACGTTGCGTTTCCGGGGGTCGGCGGCTGCTCCGACGCGGACCGGGATGGGAAAACCGATGCGAAAACGGGGGAAATCGGGGCGGGGATGCATCCACCATGTGGTCATGTCCACTATGCGATGGCGTCTGCGATGCGGTCGCGGATATGGCCGGCGTGCGGTGCCGTGGGTTCGGCGGCGTGCGGCGGGAGCTTGCGCGGATGTCCGGCGGGTGGTGGCCCGGCATCCGCCGCGGCGGGTAGGATTGGTGCAGTTAAGAGGCCGCATTGTGGATTCGGGAGTGGATTGGTATGACCGGTGAAGCCGTAAGCCAGTGGAACGCCAAGCGCGGGGCGATGCTCGGCGTGCAGGCGCTCGCGTACGCGTTGCTCATCGTGGTCGGCGCCGTGTGGGGGCTGGCCGGCGCGGGAGCCGGCATCGTCGCGCAGATGGCCGTGATCGTGCTGTTGGCCGCGGCGCTTGTGCTGTTCCACGTGTTCTGGCCGTTCCGCGCGACGATCGTGGACCGGGTGATCGGGATCCTCGCCGGTGCGCTGTCGCTGGTGTTCGTCGCGTTCCCCGCCGCGGGCGGACTGTTCATGGTGAAGGATGACGCGCGTGGCACCCTGTTCGACGCGAACTCTGACGAGATTCGCTGGGCGGCAGCCGTGGCCGGCCTGCTCGTCGTGCTCACCATCGTCTCGTTCGGACGGCAGATGCTGCGCGAGGAGCGTTCGCATCTCATCCGCGCCCTGTCGCATTGCGTGACCGGCGGCGCCGCATCGATCTCGCTCGCCGGCTGGTACTTCATCCCGTATGTGGTCTCCGGCGGGTTCAGGGTGTCCGACGGCCTGTTCGCCGGCGTGGTCGTGGTGATGGTGCTGTTCGCGCTCGTGCTTGCCTACGCCTCCGTGTGGTGGCTCAGGGAGCTCGATCCGGATCCGGCGCAGCGTGCCCCCTGGGTCGGCGTCGCACTGCTGCCCGTCATGTTCTACGGTCTCGTCGTCTTCGCCGCCGCCCTGCTTCTGCAGATCGTCGGCTGAGTCCGGTTCATCGTACGGATACGGAGAAGGCTCGCTCACCCCGATGAGGGTGAGCGAGCCTTCTGTCTTTGGCCCCCTCTGACGAGGGGGCTCCCGGCGAAGCCGGGTGGGGGAGAGACCGCGGCCGTAGGCCGCGGGGGAGACAAGGCATCGGCCGGAGGCCGATTCAGTTTCCCCCGCGGCCTACGGCCGCTCTTCTTCTCTCCCTCCGTCATCGCTTCGCGATGACACCTCCCTCGTCAGAGGGAGGCAGCGAAGTCCGAGCTCAGAACGCGATGATGCCCAGGTGTTCGAGGAGCACCTTGACGCCGATGAGGATCAGCACGACGCCGCCGGCGATCTGCGCGGGCTTCTGCCAGCGGGCGCCGAACGCGCGGCCGATGTAGATGCCGGCGATCGAGAACAGGCCGGTCACCACGCCCATCGCGGCGACCGTGAACGCGATGTTGACCTTCATGAGACCCAGGCTCACGCCCACGGCGAACGCGTCGATGCTGCACGCCACGGCGAGCGGCAGCATGTGCTTCCAGTCGAATTCGGGCGTCTCCTTCGCGTTCTCCTCGTCCTCCTCGAACGATTCGCGGATCATGTTGCCGCCGATCACGGCCAGCAGGAAGAAGATGATCCAATGGTCCACGCTCGTCACGTAGGAGGCGAACGCGGAGGCGGCGAAGATGCCGAGCAGCGGGAACAGCGCCTGGAACCCGCCGAACCACAGGCCGCATTTCAGGGCGTCGATGAACCGTGCCTTCTTCACGGTCAGGCCCTTGCCGATGGACACGGCGAACGCGTCCATCGAAACGGAAACGGAAATCAGCAACGATTGGATAATCATCGAAATCATGGTGTGTGCGTGAATGGTTCATCCCCCGGCGGCCCGATCGGCCGTCACCACGGGATGGGCCTCGACCAGCGTTCCCACACGCCGCCTAGGCCTAGGTGAAATTACGGTATTCGATTATATACGGATGCCGGTCTTTCGGCTCCCCTTGCAGGGGAGCTGTCGTCGGAGACGACTGAGGGGTAGCGGATGCTTGGATCCGACTACCCCTCAGTCCCGCTTCGCGGGCCAGCTCCCCGGCAAGGGGAGCCTAATCACGCGAAATCACTTCGCGCCACGCGTTTCACGCGTGCTTCGCGGCAAGCCGCTCACTTCGGCTAGTGACAGTCCACTGGACTGTCACTTAGACGCCTCAGCAAGGCGCTCGCGCGCTTCCTTGATCTCCTTCTCGGCGACGTCCGCACCGGTCCAGTAGTCGCCCGGGAGGACTTCCTTGTTGGGCTCGAGGGCCTTGTACTGCTCGAAGAAGTGCTTGATCTCCTTCAGGTGGTACTCGTTGACGTCCTTGACGTCCTGGATGTCGTCGTAGCGGACGTCGGCCGGCACGCACAGCACCTTGTCGTCGCCGCCCTCTTCGTCCTCCATGTGGTACAGGCCCACGGCGCGGCACTCGATGACGCAGCCCGGGAACACGGAGTTGCGGACCATGACGAGCGCGTCCAGCGGATCGCCGTCCTCGCCCAGCGTGCCCTCGATGTAGCCGTAGTCGTCCGGGTAGCCCATGGCGGTGAACAGCTCGCGGTCCAGGAAGACGCGGCCCGTCTCCTGGTCGACTTCGTACTTGTTCTTCGAACCGCGCGGGATCTCGACCACGACGTTGAAGGTTTCAGCCATTTCGGTTTCTCCTTGATTGGTTGTTGTTCGCTAATCACCTTACCGCGAAACACGCGGCGGGCGGAATCATTCGCCGTATTCGTGCACGACGCTGAACACGTGCGCCACATCCGCCCACGGGGCGAGCGAGACGAAGTTGTCCCAGCCCCAGGCGAAGTCGCGGCCGGTCAGCTCGTCGCGCAGATGCGCGCCCCACTTCGGATCGACGCCGAACTCCGGCATCTCGAAGTGGACCATCGCCTGATGCGCGTTGTGGCAGTCGAGGTTGACGACCACGATCAGCGTCTCCGGCTTGCCGGACTTCGTCAGGTTCGCCGGCGTGTGGCGCGCGAACGCGACGATGTTCGGGTCGCTGGTCTCCAGCACGTGCAGGTTGTGGTAGCTGAACGCCTCCACATGCTCGCGGCGGATGCGGTTGAGCGAGGTGAGCAGCTCGGCGATGCCGAACTTGTCCGCCTCGGACCAGTCGCGCACCTTGATCTCGTACTTCTCGTTGTTGCGCTGCTCCTCGAAGCCGTCGCGCTGCTGGTTCTCGATTAGCTCGAAGCCGTTGTAGATGCCCCAGCTCGGCGAGCCCATCGCGGCGAGCACCGCGCGCACCGCGTGGCCGGCGATGCCGTTGTCGCGCACGTAGGCGGTGAGGATGTCCGGCGTGGTCGGCCAGAACGTGTTGTGCTGGTAGTAGCCGTCGTCGCCGTTCGTGGTGCCGAGGTACTCCTCCAGCTGCTCCTTCGTGTTGCGCCACGGGAAGTAGCAGTGCGACTGGGTGAAGCCCACGTAGCTCAGCGCGCGCATCATGCCCGGGCGGGTGAACGCCTCGGCGAGGAACAGCACCTCCGGGTGCTTCTTCGTGACCGCGGCGATGACGTCCTGCCAGAAGCGCACCGGCTTCGTGTGCGGGTTGTCGACGCGGAAGATCGTCACGCCCGCCTCGACCCACAGGTCCATGATGCGCTCGACTTCGCGCTCGATGCCCGGCATGTCCGCGTTGAAGTCGATCGGGTAGATGTCCTGGTACTTCTTCGGCGGGTTCTCGGCGAACGCGATCGTGCCGTCCGGCTTGGTACGGAACCAGTTCGGATGCTCCTTGACCCACGGGTGGTCGGGCGAGCACTGCAGGGCGAAGTCGAGCGCGATTTCCAGCCCCAGCTCATGCGCCTTCGCGCACAGGGCCTTGAAATCGTCCATCGTGCCGAGCAGCGGGTCCACGGTGTCATGGCCGCCGAGCTCGGAGCCGATGCCGAACGGCGAGCCCGGATCGTCCGGGCCGGCGACGAGGGAGTTGTCCTTGCCCTTGCGGTTCGTGTGGCCGATCGGGAAGATCGGCGGCAGGTACACGATGTCGAAGCCCTCGGCCTTCGCGCGCTCCAGGCCGGAGACGGAGGTCTTCAGCGTGCCCTGCACGATCTTGCCGGTCTCCTCGTCCACGTACGCGCCCTCGGAACGCGGGAAGAACTGGTACCAGGCGGCGAAGCTGGACTTCGGGCGCTGGACCAGGAAGCGCTGCGGGGCGCTCTCCGACAGGCCGTCGCGCAGCGGGTTCGTCTCATGCAGCTCGGTGACCTCGGCGGTCGTGGCGGCGGCGAGACGATCCTCGGGGGAGAGGGTCTCGTCGGCCATCGTCTTCGCGGCGGCCTCGAGCACCTTGCGCTGGGCGGCCTTGAGCTTCGCGTCCGGGGTGTGCGCCCAGCGGTCGAGCAGCTGCGCGCCGGAGATCAGCGCGTTCTCGACGTCGTCGTTCACCTTCACCTTGATGGTGGCGTCGTGCAGCCAGGAACGGTAGGTGTCCTCCCAGCCCTCGACGGTGACGGACCATTCGCCAAGCTGGCGCTTGATCTGGGCGAACTCCGGCTCCCACGGCTTCACGTCGGAATGTTCGCCGCAGGTCAGGGTCACGGCCCAACGGTCGAGACCCGGGTTGGCGCAGGTCATCGGGATGCGCTGCATCTCCTTGCCGCGGTGGTTGCGCACGACCGCGGTGGCGCCCACCTTCGTGCGGCCTTCGATGAACACCTGCGCGGTGACTTCGAACGGCTCGCCCAGCTCGACGCGCGCCGGGTAGACGCCGCGCTCCTCGTTCGGCGTGACGTCCATGATGTTGATGCGGCCGAACTGGCCCGGTTCGGTGATGGGAATCGACTGCGCCGGGGTCTCGCCCACGACGGTGACCTCGACCTGGGTCGGCTTCGCGGCCTTGCGGCGGCGCGTGGTGGTCCTCTTCCTCGTGGTCTTCGCGGTCTTGACGCCCTTCTCCGCCGTTGCCGCCTCGTGATCCTCCGACTTCGTATCGGCCACGGCGTTGTTCGTATCGCTGTTGGTCGTCTTCGACATGGCGACCTCCTCCTTACTTCTCACACGTATCGCACGGACCGCAGCGCAATGTTGCGGCCACGCGACCTTGGATGTGCCACGGCACCCATTGTAGGGGCGGGTGTGCCGGAAATACAGCCTTTTCGGCCCGTCGCGGTGGATAACCCGGTGGACGGGCGACAACGTTTGTGGACGACCGTCGTGGGAAGCGCCCCGAATCGGCGGAATGTGGACAAGCAAACGTTTGAACTTATCCACAACACGCCCGGCCTCGGGGGCTCCGACCACAAGGCCCGGAAAACGGGGTGCGCGCCGCCCGTTTCCGCGAACATGAACGCATCCGTCCGACGGCCCCGGCACGAGGGCGGACGTAGGGAACAAGCAGCGCCCCGTCGGGGCGCAGGACAGGGAGGACACGAGCATGACCGACGAATCGAATCTCGGGTCGCATGGTGAGACGCGCGCACGGAAGCGCCCCCGTCTCGCCGCGGTCATCGCGGCCATATCGGCAATGATGACGATGATGGCCGTCGGCGTACCCGCGGCGCTCGCCGACGGCGGCATGAGCTGGGCGCCGGTGAACACGTATCTCGAATACGACGTGGGCACGCTGAAGGGGCAGCGGATCGGCGCGATCACCAGAACCGCCGACGGACGCCTCGTCTACTGCATGGAAGCCGGCAAGACCGCCGGAACCAGCTACTCGTCGTCGCACATCCGCGACGACGGCGAGGCGGCGAGACGCATCGGATGGCTCGCCGACCACTATCGGGAGAACCGCGACGCACGCACCCACGCCGCCATCGGCATCCTCGTGCACGACCACTTCGACGCGGATCCGGGCGAATGGCAACGGCACTACGCGGCGATCCTGCAACGGTATCCCGGACTCGACGCGCGGGCCGCCGAGCTGTGGCAGGAGGCGGGCGCGCGCGTGCCGATGGGCATCCGCGTCGAATCCGAAACGGTCGACGGCGTGCGCAACGGATGGGTCGACGTGCAGGTGACCAACGCCGGCGGCCAGGGCATCGCCGGCATCCGCTACGAACTGCGCATCGAAGGCCCGGCGCGGTTCGACGCGGGCGACGGCGGCGCGGCGGGCGCCGTCGTGAGCGGCGTGACCGATCTGAAACCGATACGGCACACGTGGACCGCCACCGGCAAAGGCGAGGTGAAGGTCCACTCAAGCTACGACCGTCCGCGCATCGAACAGTTCGTCAGCGACCAGGACTACATCGGATTCGGCAAGCAGGAAAGCGTGTCCAACGTGGGCGTCGCCTTCCGCGTGCGCAAGGACTTCACGCCGACGCTCGCCACCGTCACCGCGGCGAAGATCGTCGACGCCGGGCAGGAGGTCGGCGACCAGGTGACCTCCGGCGTGGCCGGCGACGACGATCACTGGAAGGACGGATTGAAGCTCGTCGCCGACGGCTGGTACTTCGACGACATCCCCGCCGACCGGCTCGTCGACCGCATGGAACCGAAGGAAGGCGAAAGCGTCGAGGACTTCCTCGCGCGCGTGAAACGACGCGGCTACGAGCCGGCCGCCCAAGGCGAGGCGACGTTCACCGGCGCCGGACAGCAGATGACCGCGAAGGCGACCGGCAAGGACGGCAAGCCGTACCATGCGCCCGCGCGCGGCGGCTTCGGCACCTGGGTGTGGGCGATCGACGCGTCGAAACAGAGCGACGAAGCCAAGGAATACGTGCTCGCCGACGTGGTCACGCCGTTCCTCGACGCGACCGAAAGCAACTCGAACCGCGCGAAGCTGGAGGTCGAATCGACCGTCACCGAGCACGCGGCGCAGGTCGGCTCGCACCTGAGCGACACGATCACGGTGAAGGGATTCCCCGACGACCACGGCACGTTCGCCGGCGACGAGACCTACGGCATCGGCGCCGACCAGCCGCTCGCGCAGGTGAGCGTCTGGTGGTCCGGCGACCCGGACGATCCCGCGAACGATGACGCATACGAGCCGAAGGGTGCCGAGGAGCCCGTCGAGGACGCCAACCATCGGCTCGTGGGCACCTGGGACTATCCGGCCGTCAACGGGCGGATCCGCGTGGGGGCGGGATCGCCCGACGCGCACGGCAATCCGGTCGAGATCAAGGCGGACGGCCACGGCTGGTACGTGTTCGTCTGGAAATTCGCCGGCGACGACCGCGTGATGCCCGCCGCCAGCCGCTACGACGACAAATGGGAGCACACGCGCGTGACCGTCGAGGAGCCGGACGAGCCGTGCGAGCCCGAGGAGCCGTGCGAACCGGAGGAGCCGGAGGAACCCTGCGAACCGGATGAGCCGGACGAGCCATGCGAACCGGAGGAACCCGAGGAGCCGTGCGAGCCCGAGGAACCGGTCGAGCCATGCGAACCCGACAACCCCGACGAGCCGTGCGAACCGGTGGAGGAGGAGTGCAAACCGGACGAGCCGAAGGAACCGCTGCCCCAGACCGGCGTGAACGTGGGACTCGTGTTCGGCGTGGGCATTTCCGCGCTCGCGGTCGGCGCGTTCATCCTCGCCGTGATCAAGCGCCGGAGCCTGTAGCAGAGGTCCGCCTCCGTGGCGGCCCACTTCCCCTGCGCCCCCTTCAGGGGGAGCTGGCGGCGAAGCCGGCTGAGGGGGTCTGGGTATCCGCCCGGCAAATGCCCGGCCCGGAAAACGAAAAAACGCTAGGAATCATTGCGATTCCTAGCGTTTTCTGTTGGTAGCGGGGCATGGATTTGAACCATGGACCTCTGGGTTATGAGCCCAGCGAGCTACCGAGCTGCTCCACCCCGCGTCGGCTTGTCTTTGTGACAGCTCTATCTAAGATACCGGCGAATCGGTATACGTCAAATCGGAGCGCTATCGGCGTGTCGCGCTTGCGTGGTTCGCGGGGCGGAGGTTGATAATCCGCGATAAAAAAGAAGTATGGCGTCGGGGAAGCGGGCGACGTGCGGCAAATCCGCGTTACGGTCATAATGAAGACATGCCTATCAAGATTCCCAGCGGCCTGCCGGCCAGAGCCATCCTCGACTCGGAGCGCATCTTCGCGCTTGAGAAGCCCGAGGCGGAGCGTCAACGCGTCCGCCCGCTCAAGCTGGTGATCCTGAACCTCATGCCCAAGAAGATCGAGACCGAGACCCAGCTGCTGCGTCTCATCTCGAAATCCCCGCTGCAGGTCGAGGTCGACTTCATGAAGACCTCGACGCACGAGGCCACGCACGTGTCCGCCGACCATCTGCTCAAGTTCTATGAGAACCTCGACGCGTTCGCCGACAACTACTATGACGGCTTCGTCGTCACCGGCGCCCCGGTCGAGCACATGCCGTTCGAGGAAGTGGACTACTGGGAGGAGTTCCAGACGATTCTCGACTGGGCGTCCACGCACGTGTTCTCCACGATGTACCTGTGCTGGGGCGCGATGGGCGCGCTCTACCGGCGCTACGGCGTGCGCAAGGTCGACTACGCCGAGAAGGTGTTCGGCGTGTTCCCGCAGTATCTGCAGGACGAATACTGCTTCCTGACGAACGGCTTCGACGAGATCGCGCTGCAGCCGCACTCGCGCCTCGCCGGCGTGGACGAGCGCGATGTGCGCGCCAACCCCGATCTGCAGATCCTCACGTGGGGGCCGGAGTCGGGGCCGGGGCTCATCGCCACGCGCGATTTCTCCGAGGTGTTCGCGCTCGGGCATTGGGAGTACGGCAAGTACACGCTCGCCGAGGAGTACGAGCGCGACATGGCGAAGGGCATGAGCAACGTGCCGTTCCCGAAGAACTACTTCCCGCACGACGACCCGTCGATCGAGCCGCTGTTCGCGTGGCGCGCGCACGCGAACCTGCTGTGGCGCAACTGGCTCAACTGGGTGTACCAGACCACGCCGTACGACCTGACGGAGGTGCCGGAACTGCGGGCCGAGAAGCGGCTCGGCACGGACCGGTCGATCCGGCATGAGCCGGGCGGACCCCGCAAGGACGGTTTCGCGCCGTTCGCGCACGACGGCTACGGGGTGATCCGGGGCTGATCCAAGGCCGATTTCGGGTTGCTTCGGAGCCGGCCTGCTTGCGATGCGGACAGTGAACGTCCATTATTTGGTCTGGTAAATGGTCACAATATGGCAACGGATTACTTCTGGAAAACCGCTTGAAAAAGCCGGAAACCCGCGTCGTTCCAACGATGTAATACGACAACACGCCGATGTGGCGGCCATTTGGTTTTGTCCCAAGACCGGCCAATAATCGGCAATCAGTCAATTTCGGAGCTCGACGCCGGCCCGACCCATGCCGAGGCCGGTGGTTCCGAAGAGGGAAGACGGAAGACGAATTCATCGACACGTCACATTCGCCGACCCAGTTGGTCTAAACTGACACCTGACTAGAAGAAGCAGGAGGCGCGAATGATTGGTGCTGCACTCAACTCGCTGACGTTGGCGAGTGCCACGCAACCGGAGTACCCGAGCATCGACGATTTTCTCCCTCCGGAACTGCTGTTCCAGGGAACCCCGTTCGCCATCAACCGAATCATCCTGGTCCGCATTCTCGCGACCATCATCATGCTGATTGTGCTGGGCATCACCGCGCACCGCGTGAAGCTGATCCCGGGCCGTTGGCAGGGCGCGGTCGAATGGCTGATCGAGTTCGTGCGCGACCAGATCGTCTACCAGGTGATGGGCGAGGTGCGTGGCAAGCGCTACGTGCCGATGGTCACCACCGTGTTCTGCACGCTGCTGGTGTTCAACCTGTGCGGCATCATCCCGGGCTTCAACATCGCCGCCTCCGCGACGATCACGCTGCCGCTGGTGTTCGCCATGTGGTGCTTCTGCCAGTACTGGATCGCCGGCATCCGCGAGAAGGGCCTCGGCCACTTCCTGCGTGACGAGCTCTTCCCGAAGGGCGTGCCCGCGCCGATCTACATCCTGCTGTCGCCGATCCAGCTGCTCGAGCTGCTCGTCATCCGCCCGTTCTCGCTGACGATCCGACTCTTCGCCAACATGGTCTCCGGCCACCTCATCCTCGGCCTGTGCCTGTCGGCCACCCAGTTCTTCCTGATCGACATCGCCAACAAGGCGATGGCCCCGTTCGGCGTGATCACCTTCGCCGCCGGCATGTTCATGTTCCTGTTCGAGGCGCTGGTCGCCTGCCTGCAGGCCTACATCTTCGCGATCCTGACGACCGCGTACATCAATATGAGCTTCCCCGAGGCCGACTGACCCAGGGACAACAAACTGTTGCTATCACGGCAATAACCAGAAAGGAAACAACCATGGATATCGTTACCCTCGCTGCGGTTGCGGGCAACCTGAACGTCGTCGGCTACGGCCTCGCGGCCATCGGCCCCGGCATCGGTCTGGGCATCCTGATCGGCAAGACCATCGAGAGCACGGCCCGCCAGCCCGAGCTCGGCGGCCGCCTGCAGACGCTGATGTTCCTTGGTCTGGCGTTCGTCGAGGTGCTGGCGCTGCTCGGCTTCGTCGCCGCCTTCATCTTCCAGTGATCGATAGCCCATCCGAAACGAATCTCCAAGGACATGAAAGGAGGAAGACGTTATGGTGACTGAAGCCGCGAGCGGCGTCGAGCTGTTCCTGCCTGAGACCTATGACATCGTGTGGTCGCTGATCATCCTCGTCATCGTCGCCGTATTCTTCTACAAGTTCTTCCTGCCGAAGTTCCAGGCCGTGTTCGATGAGCGCGCCGCCAAGATCGAGGGTGGCATCGCCAAGGCCGAGCAGGCCCAGAAGGACGCCAACGCGGCCAAGGCCAAGTACGAGGCCCAGATGAGCGAAGCCCGCGTCGAAGCCGCGAAGATCCGCGACGACGCCCGTGCGGAAGCCTCCCACATCGTCGCCGACGCGCGCACCCGCGCCGAGGCCGATGCGGCGCAGATCACCGCCAACGCTCAGCGTTCCCTCGAATCGCAGCAGCAGCAGGCCCTCGTCTCCCTCAAGGGCGAGGTCGGCACGCTCGCAACCGCGCTGGCCGGCAAGATCCTCGGCGCCAAGCTCGAGGACAAGGACGTGCAGTCGTCGATGATCGATTCGATGCTCGACGATCTGGACGCCAAGAAGTGAACATCCGCAACGAGAAAGGGAGGTGACCATGCGAGGAGAGGCATCTCGTATTGCAGACCGCGAGTCGCGTGATTCGCTGGCCCCGAAGCTTCGCGACACCCGTGAGGACGCGTGGCGGATCGGCAACGAACTGTTCACGATCACCCGTGTGCTGGATGACAACATCGCGCTCGAGCGCGCGCTGACCGACCCGTCCCGTCCGGTCGCCGACAAGGTGGCCGTGCTCAAGGAGATCGTCGGCGACCGCGTGCACCCGATGACGATGGAGATCCTGACCGATCTGGTCGGTCGCCAGTGGAGCAAGGCCCGCCACATCGCGAACGCCGTCGAGGACTTCGGCGTCGACGCGATGATGTACTACGCGGACGCCACCGGTGCCACGCTCAAGGTGTCCATCGAGCTGTCCCAGCTGAACTCGGCGCTGCTGACCCTGCCGGTCGTGCGCGCCAAGCTGTACGACGACCAGGCCACGAGCCAGGCGCGCGTCGCGCTGTTCCGCGAGTTGTTCGGCGGCAAGGGCCTCAACAAGGTCACGATGCGTCTCGCCGAGCACGCCACGTGCAACCTGCGCCGTCGCCGCTATCTGGAGACCATCCAGTGGCTGATCAACAAGTTCTCCCGCCACATGGGCGAGTCGATGGTCACCGTGACCACCGCCACCCCGTTGACGAAGGAGCAGATCCTGCGACTGGTGAAGATCTACACGGCGAAGGTCGGACGCCCGGTGCACATCAACGCCGTGGTCGACCCGTCCGTGCTGGGCGGCATGCGCATCCAGGTCGGCGACGAGGTCACGGACAACACCGTGGTCGCGCAGCTCGAACATCTCCACCGCACGGTGAAGGCCGGCACGAACTGAGCACCGACTGACAGGCCCGCGTGCGCCGGGCGGGGCCATCGGCCTCCGCAAGCGCCGCACGGCTGAACACACAAGCAAAGACTTGCACTGAACAAGAAACCAAATGAAGGAGTGATCATGGCAGAACTGACCATCGATCCCGCCTCGGTACGCAAGGCCTTGGACGACTTCGTGTCGTCCTACCAGCCGAGCGACACTCCCACCCAGGAAGTGGGCTATGTCGCCACGGCCGGTGACGGCATCGCGCACGTGACGGGGTTGCCTGGTTGCATGGCCAATGAGCTGCTGACGTTCGAAGACGGCACGCTCGGCCTGGCGTTCAACCTTGACGCCCGTGAGATCGGCGTGGTTATCCTCGGCGATTTCGCTGGAATCGAGGAAGGCCAGGAAGTGCGCCGCACCGGCGAAGTGCTCTCCGTGCCCGTCGGCGACGGCTACCTCGGCCGCGTCGTGGACCCGCTGGGCAAGCCGATCGACGGCCTCGGCGAGATCAAGAGCGAAGGCCGCCGCATCCTCGAAGCCCAGGCTCCGGACGTGATGCACCGCCACCCGGTCGACGAGCCGCTATCCACCGGCCTCAAGGCCATCGACGCGATGACGCCGATCGGCCGCGGCCAGCGCCAGCTCATCATCGGCGACCGCCAGACCGGCAAGACCGCCATCGCGATCGACACCATCATCAACCAGAAGGCGAACTGGGAATCCGGCGATCCGAAGAAGCAGGTGCGCTGCATCTACGTCGCGGTCGGCCAGAAGGGCTCCACCATCGCCTCCGTGAAGCAGAGCCTCGAAGACGCGGGCGCCATGGAGTACACCACCATCGTGGCCTCCCCGGCCTCCGATTCCGCCGGCTTCAAGTACATCGCCCCGTACACCGGATCGGCCATCGGCCAGCACTGGATGTACAACGGCAAGCACGTCCTCATCGTCTTCGACGATCTGTCGAAGCAGGCCGAGGCGTACCGATCGATCTCCCTGCTGCTCCGTCGTCCGCCGGGGCGCGAGGCCTACCCGGGTGACGTCTTCTACCTGCACTCCCGTCTGCTCGAACGCTGCGCGAAGGTCTCCGACGACCTCGGCGGCGGCTCGATGACGGGTCTGCCGATCGTCGAGACGAAGGCGAACGACGTGTCCGCCTACATCCCGACCAACGTGATCTCCATCACCGACGGCCAGATCTTCCTTCAGTCCGATCTGTTCAACGCCAACCAGCGTCCCGCCGTGGACGTCGGCATCTCGGTCTCCCGAGTCGGCGGCGCCGCACAGACCAAGGCTCTCAAGAAGGTCTCCGGCACGCTGAAGATCTCCCTGGCGCAGTACCGTTCGCTGGAATCCTTCGCCATGTTCGCGTCCGATCTGGATGCGGCGTCCAAGGCCCAGCTGACCCGTGGTGCCCACCTGACCGAGCTGTTGAAGCAGCCGCAGTTCCATCCGTACTCGATGGAGCAGGAGGTCGTGTCCGTCTGGACCGGCACCCACGGCAAGCTCGACGACCTCGAGCTCAAGGACGTGCTGCCCTTCGAGCAGGGTCTGCTGGACTACCTCGATCACAACACCGACATCCTCAAGACCATCCGCGAGACCGAGGACTTCACCGCCGACACCGAGGCGGAGCTGGCCAAGGCCGTCGATGCGTTCCGTGCGACCTTCGTGTCGTCCACCGGCAAGCCGCTGGTCGACAAGAAGCCGGACGTGTCCAAGGCCGCTCCGGTCGAGCAGGAAAAGATCGTGGCGGGAGAGAAGTAAGCCATGGGCTCGCAACTCGCATTGAAATCACGCATCCACTCCACCGAGTCGTTGGAGAAGATCTTCAACGCCCAGGAGATGATCGCGTCTTCGCACATCGCCAAGGCCCGTGACGTCGCCTTGAACGCGAAGCCGTACACCGATGCGATTTTCGATGCCGTGCAAGCGTTGGTGGCACACACCCATATCACGCATCCGATCGCGGTGAAGGACGAGAACAACCCGCGCGTGGCCGTTCTCGCCCTCACCTCGGATCGTGGCATGGCCGGCCCGTACACCTCTTCGATCATCCGCGAGACCGAGTCGCTGCTGGCTCGTCTCGAGGATGCCGGCAAGAAGCCGGAGCTGTTCGTGTACGGGCGTCGCGGTTCGACGTACTACAAGTACCGCAACCGCGACGTCGCGGCCACATGGGAGGGCGACACCGACCAGCCCGGCGTGGAAATCGCTGAGACGATCTCCAACGCCCTGATGGACGCCTATATGAAGCCGGCGGACCAGGGCGGAGTCTCCGAACTCTACATCGTCTACACCGAGTTCATCAACATGGTGGTCCAGAAGGTGCGCGTGCTGCGCATGCTGCCCGTCGAGATCGTGGGCGCGCCGACGGCGCGCGCATCCGAGGAGGAGTCCTCCGATTCGGACGACGTCTCGCCGCTGTACGCCTTCGAGCCGAGCCTGGACGAGGTGCTGGATGCGATTCTGCCGAAGTACATCCAGTCCCGCATCCACGAGTGCCTGCTGACCGCCGCCGCCTCCGAGACGGCGAGCCGTCAGAACGCCATGCACACGGCTACGGACAACGCACGCAATCTGATCGACGATCTCACGCGCAAGCTCAACGCCTCGCGTCAGGCCTCGATCACGCAGGAACTTACCGAGATCATCGGCAGCGCCGACGCGCTGAATACAAAGGAAGAGTAGGAACGCACTATGGCTGAGAATCAGACCACTGTGGCTTCCGAGAGCAACGGCGAGCCGATTCACGGACGCGTCACCCGAGTCCAGGGTTCGGTCATCGACGTTGAGTTCCCGGTGGGCCATCTGCCCGACATCTACAACGCCCTGAAGGTGACGATCGTCAACACGGGCGCCAAGGAGGAAGGCGAGGCCAAGTCGACCACGATCACCCTCGAGGTCGAACAGCACCTCGGCGACTCCACCGTGCGCTGCGTCGCGCTGAAGCCGACCGACGGCCTGGTGCGCGGCGCCTCCGTGTTCGACACGGGCGCGCCGATCTCCGTGCCGGTCGGCGACGTGACCAAGGGCCACGTCTTCGACGTCGCGGGCAACGTGCTCAACAAGAAGCCGGACGAGACCATCACCGTGACCGAGCGTTGGCCGATCCACCGCAACCCGCCGGCGTTCGACCAGCTGGAGTCCAAGACCCAGATGTTCGAGACCGGCATCAAGGTCATCGATCTTCTGACCCCGTACGTGCAGGGCGGCAAGATCGGTCTGTTCGGCGGCGCAGGCGTCGGCAAGACCGTCCTCATCCAGGAGATGATCCAGCGCGTGGCGCAGAACCACGGCGGCGTCTCCGTGTTCGCCGGCGTCGGCGAGCGTACCCGTGAGGGCAACGATCTGATCGGCGAGATGGACGAGGCCGGCGTTCTCGAGAAGACCGCCCTGGTCTTCGGCCAGATGGACGAGCAGCCGGGCACCCGTCTGCGCGTGCCGCTGACCGCACTGACCATGGCCGAGTACTTCCGCGACGTACAGAACCAGGACGTGCTGCTGTTCATCGACAACATCTTCCGCTTCACGCAGGCTGGTTCCGAGGTGTCCACGCTGCTGGGCCGTATGCCTTCCGCCGTGGGCTACCAGCCGAACCTGGCCGACGAGATGGGCGCGCTTCAGGAGCGCATCACCTCGACGCGAGGCCACTCCATCACCTCGCTGCAGGCCATCTACGTGCCGGCCGATGATTACACCGACCCGGCCCCGGCCACGACCTTCGCCCACCTCGACGCGACGACCGAGCTTTCCCGTGACATCGCCTCGAAGGGCATCTACCCGGCCGTGGACCCGCTGAGCTCCACGTCGCGAATCCTCGATCCGCGTTACGTCGGCCAGAAGCACTACGAGTGCGCCAACCGCGTCAAGGCGATTCTGCAGCGTAACAAGGAGCTGCAGGACATCATCGCCCTGATCGGCATCGACGAGCTCTCCGAAGAGGACAAGACCACCGTCAACCGTGCCCGCCGCATCGAGCAGTTCCTCGGCCAGAACTTCTACGTGGCCGAGAAGTTCACCGGTCGCCCGGGCTCCTACGTGCCGGCCGACGAGACCATCGAGGCCTTCACCCGCATCTGCGACGGCGTGTACGACGACGTCCCGGAGCAGGCGTTCTCCGGCATCGGCGGCATCGACGACCTCGAGGAGAAGTGGCACAAGATGCAGAAGGAACTGGGTGCGTGATGGCAGGATCGGAAAAGACCACGATGAAGGTGAACATCGTCGCGGCCGACCACCCCGTGTGGCACGGCGAGGCGAAAAGCGTGACCATCCCCGCCTCCGAAGGCGGCATGGGCATCCTGCCGAACCATGAGCCGGTGCTCACGGTCATCAAGCAGGGTACGCTCACTGTGGTCGAGCCCGACGATGCCCGTCACACGTTCGAGGTGACCGACGGATTCATCTCCTTCGACTCGAACAAGCTGACCGTCGCGGTCGAACGCGGCCACGACGTGCAGTACTCCGGTCCCGAGCAGTGACCGGGTCCCCATTGACCCGCTGACCTCGGCGTCCTAAAGCCCTCTTCAGGATTCAAGGAATCCCGAAGAGGGCTTTTTCGTCCCATGGTGCGGCAACACACTTTCTCCATATCCCCGGAATCATGCGGTTTTCGGCGACCGCACCATGGGAGTTTTACCGCACCATGGGAGTTGCGCCGGGGGTGTGAGTGGGTTGTGGGTGAGGTGTGGTGAGTGGGGTGGGGAGGATGCGGTACAGTGAGCCGTTATGCGCATTCTTGTGGCCGATTGCTCGGCGGAATACTCCGGACGACTCAACGCATCCCTGCCGTTCGCCAGGCGCGTCCTGCTCATCAAGGCGGACAACAGCCTGCTGATCTTCTCCGAACTCGGCTCGTACAAGCCGCTGAACTGGATGAGCGCCCCCTGCACGATCCGCGAAATCGTCCCGGAAGCGGGGGAGAAGGGCGCGGACGCGACGGATGCAGACGCGGCGGACGCAACCGCACCGCAGCCCGAGAAGGTGCTGCGCGTCACGGCGGACAAGTCATCGGACATCCTGGAAGTCACGCTGTACCACGTGTATTCGGACGAAAGCTATGATCTGGGCGTCGATCCCGGTCTCGTCAAGGACGGCGTCGAGGACCATCTGCAGCAGTACCTCGCCGAACAGATCCACCGCATCGGCGACGGCGCGAAACTCGTGCGCCGCGAATACCCGACCGCCATCGGCCCGGTCGACATCATGGCCGTCAACGCGGACGGCGAACACGTCGCCATCGAGATCAAACGCCACGGTGGCATCGACGGCGTCGAACAGCTCACCCGATACTGCGAGCTGCTGAATCGCGACCCGCTGCTCGCCCCCGTGCACGGCATCTTCGCCGCGCAGACCATCACCCCGCAGGCGCGCGTCCTCGCCGAGGACCGTGGCTTCCGCTGTCTGATCCTCGACTACGAGGAGATGAAGGGTACCGAGGACGACTCCCTGCGTCTGTTCTGAACAGGCCGTGATGGCGCGTCGGCCGCGTTGCTCCTCGGTCGACGTGCCTGCGCACGCCTTCCCTCGGTGCGCCTTGCCGACACGCGCATCACGGCCCGTTCTAGCCCAACAGCAAAGCCCCCTCTGACGCAGTTCAGTCAGAGGGGGCCGACATGTGGGACGTAATCGTGCGACCGATCAGTAGGCGCCGAGGATGTCGATGACGAAGACGAGGGTCGAGTTCGCGGGAATCGAACCTTGGGCGGTGTCGCCATACGCCTTGTCCGGCGGGATGATGAGCAGCACCTGCGAGCCGACGGTCTGGCCTCGCAGACCCTCCTGCCAGCCGGTGATCACCTGATGCTGGCCGTTCGTCGAATCGCTGAACAGGTCGGCGTCGAGCGTCGTGTTCTTCGACCAGGAGGAGTCGAACTGTGTGCCGTCGGTCAGCCAGCCCGTGTACTTGACGACCGCGGTGTTGTCCTTGGTGAGCTCCTTGCCATTGCCCTTGACGAGCGTCTGCACGACCAGCGAATCCACGGAGCCCTGGCCGTTCATGTCGATGGACGGTTTGCCGTTCTTGGCGCGCGTCACCTTCGGCAGGTTCGACGGGATGTCGGTCACGACGTCGCCGGTGGCCTTGGTCAGGTCCTTGGAGCGGGAGACGAGCGTGTAGGCGAGCAGGTAGGACGTGCCGGAGCTGTTCGAGTCGTTGACGCCGAACACGATCGTCGAGTTGAGCTTCAGGCCCACCATCTTCGTGTACGGCGGGATCTGCTTGAGGTTCGAGTCGGACAGCTGGATCGAGCAGTCGGGCGTGTTCTTCTCCCACGAGCTCATCAGCTCGGAGCCGTCCTTCGCGTTGATCGCGATGCCCTGGGCGCACACGCGGTCGCCCTTTTCGATGGTCTCGCCGTCGCCGTTCTGCACGACCGCGTACGTGTTGTTCTGCACGGTCATCGGCGTCTTGAACTTGATGCTCGGCTTCGAGCCGAGATCGCCGGTCGCCGTCACGCCGGCGATCTGGTCCATCTTCGTCGACGAGGAGCTGGAGGAGGAGTCGGACGAGGACTTCGAGGAGTCCTTCGAATCGGAGTTCGAACCGCCGCACGCGGCGAGCGTCGCGCACATGGCGAGCGAGCAGATGGCCGCCAGAGCGGTGCGGATCACGGAATGAGAAGTGTTGCGCATGGGCACCACCCTAGCCGCCAACCGCGATTTTCCCGCCGTTCCCACCCGGCTTTCAGGCCTGGCTTGTAGAATGGCGCTCATTATGAGTGTTGAGGAATCCAAGAACGAGAACGAGCGCGCGGACGAGGCCGGCCGCAAGGACGGCCGCACTCCGCACGATCGGCGCCGCGCGACCATCATGCGCGGCGTGGTCACGCCGTTCGTCGGCCTCCTGGCCGTCGCGGCGATCGTCGTCGGCGTGCTGAACGCCACGATCTGGCAGCCGAGCCGCATCATCACCGCCGATGCCAAGGTCAGCGGCTCCCGCTACATCGTCACCGATCCGAACGTGCTCGGACTGGTCGACAGCACCGTGAACATGAACGTGGACGCGGGCGGCGGCGACGTGTGCGTCGCGACCGCCTCGTCGAAGGACGCCTCCGGGTGGCTGTCCGGCGCCGCCTACACGCGCGTCACCGGACTGGCCGACTGGGCGACGCTGTCCACCGAGAAGGCGGACGGCGGCCAGGATGAGAGCGCCTCGGGTGCCGCGTCCGCCACCGGCGACTCCACCGAAGTCGCGTTCAAGGACTCCGACATGTGGACCGCCGTCAAGTGCGGCAAGGGCGAGGTCACGATGAAGGCGACGTCGCGCAACTCCACCGACGTCGCGATCGTCGATCTCGGCTCGTCGACCGCCGCCGACGTGTCGTTCACGTGGACACGCCGCACGCTGCCCGACTATGCGACCCCGCTGTACTTCATCGGCGGACTGCTCGCCGTGCTCGCCGTGTTCACCGCCACCGTCTTCGCGATGCCGCCGCACAAGCGCCGCAAGCGCCACGTCGAAAGCGCTCCGGTCGAGCCCGAGGAGGAGGTGTCGATCGGCGCTGCCGTCGCCGGCAGCCTCGGTCTCAGCCCGAGCTACGAGCCGAAGACGAAACGCGGCGGGCGCGGCCGTCGCCGCCGCCACGCCGTCGGCACCGACACGGGCACGATCGAGCCGGTGAAGGTCGATTCGCCGGTGGTCGTCGATCCGACGTCGCGCAATCTCGTCGCCGACGCGGCGGGCGCGGCCGAAGCCGCCGCCACGCCGCAGCCGGCCGTCGCCGCGCAACCGGACGTCAACGACGAGGCGACGTCCGTGATCTCCCCCGACGAACTGCAGGCGTACTTCGCGCGTCTCGCGCAGGAGGTCGGCGGCGACGGTTCGGATGATTCCGGCGATTCGGGCGCGGCCGGAGACGCCGCGACCGACGACACGACCACGGACGGGGAGGAGAACCGATGACGAAACGTATGGGAACCATCGCGGCGAAACTCACGGCGCTCACCCTCGCCGCCGGCATGCTCGTCTCGCTCGGCGCGTGCGAAGGACAGGTGCCGAAGGTCGCGACCGCGGAATCCGCGGCCCGCACGCCCGACCTGACCGTCGCGCAGGAGAAGAGGATCCGCACGGACATCCTCGACGTGATCGACGCGGCGAACGAGTCGAAGAACGTGGACGGACTCGCCGCGCGACTGACCGGACCGCAGCTCGAGGTGCGCACCAGCGAACTCACCATCGCCGCGGCGACCGGCACGCTCGACGCGAAGGCGACGATTCCGCGCAAGATCACGCAGACCGTCATCCCCGTCGACGACGGATGGCCGCGCACCGTGTTCACGATCACGACGACCACCGAGGACCAGCAGTCGAAGCGGCTGCTCGTCATGACGCAGGATTCCGCGCGCGAGAACTACAAGCTGTGGGGCGTGGCCCGCCTGTTCCAGGGCGCGAAACTGCCGAAGTTCGAAGTGCCGAAGCTCGGCACCGAGATGGGCACCACGAAGGACGCCAAGCTCGTCGCGACCCCCCAGGACGCGGTGGACTGGTACACCGATCTGCTCAACAACGGCGACTCCAGCCAGTACAAGGACAAGTTCGCCGACGACCTGTTCCGCTCCGACCTCCAGCAGCTGAACGCCACCGTGCAGCAGGGTATGGAGGCGAACAAGGGCACGCAGGAGCAGGAGTTCACCGCGCCGAAGAACCAGCTCGCGATCATGCGGTCCACGGACGGCGGCGACCTGGTCGTCGCGCGCATCGACTCCACCTGGACGCGCCAGGCCGGCGAGGGCCGCGAATCGCTGCCCGCCTCCGACCAGGAGAAGGCGCTGTTCGGCGATGGCAAGGCCACCAGCACGATGAAGGTCACGTACGTGAACGTGATCGCCATGTACATCCCGCCGGCCGGCGCCACCGGCGACGCCGCGAAGATCACCGCCGTCGGCGCCGAACGCCAGCCCGTCAAGGTCGAAGCGCTGTAGTGAACGCTGTAGGCGAAGCGGGGATGCCGTCACTAAGATGAGTGGCGGCATCTTTTTGTATTCTCACGACAAGTTGGAGGCGTGGCATGGCCGATCAGCCGAAGTTCAATCCCGGGGTCTCGTTGGCGGGAGCCGTCGATCTCGAGGCGCTCGCGCATCAGGTGAAGGCCGAACCCGGCCAGGAGGGCGGCGCGCCCGCGGCCGGCGGCTACGTGATCGACACCACGGAGAACACGTTCCAGGCGATGGTGCAGACCTCCGCCACGTTCCCGATCCTGCTGCTCCTGTGGATTCCCACCGACGACCGTCTCTTCCCGATGGCGCGCGCGCTCGCCGACGCGGTGAACGCGATGAACGGCCAGATCCAGCTCTCCCGCATCGACATCAACGAGAACCCGTCGATCGCCCAAGCGCTGCAGGTGCAGGGCGCGCCCGCGCTGTTCGCTCTGATCGGCGGCCGTCCGATGCCGTTGCTGCAGGGTCTGCCCTCCGATGACGAGCTCACGCAGATCAAGGAGCAGGTGCTGCCGAAGATCGTCGCGATGGCGCAGCAGTCCGGCGTGACCGGCACCGCCCCATACTCGGGCGACCCGTCCGCGGCGGGCGCCGACGGTTCCGGCACGGACGGCGCGGGTGCCGCCGCGACCGCCGTCGTGCCGCCGGAGCATCAGGAGGCGCACCAGCTGGCGCAGGCCGGCGACTACGCGGGTGCCGCCGCCGCGTACGGCAGGGTGCTCGAATCCGATCCGAACGACGCGCTCGCCGCGCGCGAACGCGCCAAGGCGCTGCTGCTCGCGCGTTCGGCCGACGCCGACGTGCGCGAGGTGCGCGCCGCCGCCGCGGCCGCGCCGGATGACGTGGAGGCCCAGCTCGCCGTGGCCGACATCGACATGATCGGCGGGCAGATCCAGGACGCCTTCGACCGTCTGCTCGACTTCGTGGCCGCCGGCCACAAGGCTGACATCGAACCGGTGCGCAAGCGCCTGCTCGAATACTTCGCGATTCCCGAGCCGACCGACGCGCGCCTCAAGGCCGCCCGCCGACGCCTCGCCACGCTGATGTACTGATTTCCGCTTCCTTGCCTCCCTCTGACGAGGGAGGTGGCCGCCGTAGGCGGTCGGAGGGAGAGAAACGGAAGTGACCGTAGGTCGCGGGAATATCGCATCGACCGAAGGCCGATTCCGTTTCCTGCGGCCTACGGCCGTGGTCTCTCCCCCAGTCCGCTTCGCGGACAGCCCCCTCGTCAGAGGGGGCCGGGTGCGCGGTCTGCCCGCGTTCACTCCATTTTGTTCTTGCCGAAGAACTGTTGGAATTGGGGGCCGGTGGCGGCGAGTTCGCGCTCGAAATCGTCCTTCCATTCGCCGAATGGGCGACCGGCGAGACCATCGTTGTTGAAGCGCGGCTGGTCGGTGATTTCGGTGACGCAGAATTTCGGGATCGTGAGATTCGTGACGGGCGTGGCGCGCTCCGCCTCGGCGACGATGAGCGGCGCGTTCGCCCCGCCGAACACGTCCACGCTCCACCCGTCCTCCGCGATCCACACGGAATACCGGTTCTTGATGATCGGCCTGCCGCCCCGCCGCACCAGTTCGACGGCGATGCGCGTGTCGATCTCACGTTCCGCCTCATAGCGTGTGCCGCCCACGGACGGCCCTTTCACGGTGACGTAGGCGCGTTCGAAATCGTCGCAATGCTCCTCGAGCACCGCGCGCGGGTCGAGGTCGGGCGTCATGTCGATGCGCACACGTCGCGTCTTCAGGCGCACGCGTAGCGCATAGTTGTCCTCATAGACGAAATAGCTCTGCAGGATGAGGGCGGGTGCATCGCCGTCATCGTATTCGGGCGGCAGTTCACGACAGAAGAACCGCCGCTCGAATTCGAATTCGCTCACAGTCTCGGACATAATCCCAGTGTAGCTTTCACGGCGTCATATTCGCCCGATATCGCCGCGGATCACATGCCTTCGAACAGCACGCTCTTCTTGATCCAGTCGATCACGTCGTCGACGCCAGCGCCGCCCATCAGGTCGGTGAAGATGAACGGGCGGTCGCCGCGCATCTTCCTGGAATCGCGGGCCATCACGTCGAGGTCGGCGTGCACGAGCGGCGCGAGGTCGGCCTTGTTGATGACGAGCAGGTCGGAACGCGTCACGCCCGGGCCGCCCTTGCGCGGGATCTTGTCGCCCTCGTCGGTGGCGATCACGTAGATCGTCGCGTCGGCGAGGTCCGGGCTGAACGTGGCGGACAGATTGTCGCCACCGGACTCGACGAACATGATCTCGACGTCCGGGTGGGTGCGCGCCATCTCCTCGCACGCCTCCAGGTTCATCGAGCAGTCCTCGCGGATCGCGGTGTGCGGGCAGCCGCCGGTCTCCACGCCGACGATGCGGTCCGGCGCGAGACGCGAATGTTCGATGAGGAATTCGGCGTCCTCCTTCGTGTAGATGTCGTTGGTGACGACGCAGATGCTGTAGTCGTCGGCCATCTTGCGGGTGAGGCGTTCGATGAGTGCGGTCTTGCCGGAACCGACCGGGCCGGCCACGCCGATGCGCACGTAGGACATGTGTGCTCCTTGGGTTGGTAGATGGATGTGGGTTGCGTGTTGTGGTTTTGTGGTTTGTTTTTTGGTTGGTGATTGCGGATCGCGTCAGCTCATGTACAGGCGCGAATACAGCGTCTCGTGCTGCATCGCGGCGATGTCGAGGAACGCGCCGGAAATGCCCAGATCGTCCGGCCCGAGCGTCATCGCGATGTCGACGGCGCGCACGAGCCGTGGGAACGAATCGTGCAACGCGACCTGGCCCGCGTACTGGCTTAGCGGGATCGCCTTCGCCGCGCACATGGTGAGCGCGCTCAGCAGCGAATAGCCGTACATGATGGCCGCGTCGCGGATGTCCGGCGCATGGTCGGCCGCGTACAGGCCCATCGCGATCGAATGTAGCCCGCGGCAGCGTTTCGCGCGGATGAGTTCCGCGTACAGGCCGAGCTTGGGGGAGTGCCCGAGTCCCGGATCCATCTCGCCGGCGAGCTTGATGAGGCGCGTGCACATGCGCTCGCCGCCCTCGCGGATCTCACGCGCCGACTGCAGCGCGCCCGACAGCTCGTCGAGCGCGGCGAGCCGTTTCGCGAGCCCGTTGCGCGACAGCCGCGCGTCGGCGGCCGCCCTGCCGGCGAGCACCATCTGCCCGATCTCCTTGTACGGCGCGACCTCGAGATAGTTCTTCATGTACTGCTCGAAGTCGGGGCCGCGGCGCAGGAAATCGCGCTGCACGAAGGTCTCCATGCCGTTGGACAGCGCGAACGCGCCCACCGGGAAGACGCTGTCGCACACCTGCAGCATGGCGAGGCGGCGTGCCTCGGTCTCGTTGACGTTCATGGTTTCGGCTTTCCTGGGGCGGGATCGGGGATCAGTGCGTGTGCCAGGTGCGGCCGCCGTCGTGGCTGTGCGAGCCGTCCGGGCGGTGCAGCACGCCGTTCGACTCGTATTCGCCCGGCTTGAGCTGGTACGGGTGGTCGGCATCGACGCCGGGCTCCTCGACGACATGATGGTGGTGATGGCCGTGCTCGTCGGCGTGCTCATGCTCGGCGTGATCGTCGTGCTTCCCGCCGGCCTCCTGCGCGGCCCACGCGGCGTCCGCCTCGGCTTCCTGCTCCTCCTCGGCCACGTCGCCCGTCGTCTTGTTCGTGCCGGGGATGATCGTGCCCGAACCGGCGTGTGCCTTGACGATGAGGAATCCGTCGAAGCCGCCCTCGATGATGTGCGGCTCGTAGCCGATCTTCTTCGTGTACTCCATCGTCGGATGGTCGTAGGGGACGAGCACGCGGTCGTCCTCCACCTTGAGGCTCAGGTGACGGTTGCCGAGCTCGAAGCACAGGCGGCCCATCTCCTTCATCGAGTCCACGGGGATCTCGATGAGCTGCGCGGTGCGGATGCGCGCGAAATAGCGCTTGTCGTCGGTCTCGGCGAGCACGTCGCCGTCCTTGATGGTGCGGCCCACCATGATGCCGAACTCGGTGCCGTCCTCGGCGACCTTGCGCATGCGCTTCTTGTCCGTCTCGAACCAGTCGAACGCGATCGGCACGGCGAGCTTGCCGTCGTCATACCGCTGGCTGATGATGTTGCCGGTGATCTCCTTGGCGATCATCCGCCCTCCTTCAGTGTCGGGGTGTATGGCCGTCCGACTGCCGGGCGGCGATCTGCGAACAGTGTAGAAGCGTCGCCGCGCGCGTATGTAACGGATGGGAATCATCGGGGAAATACCGCCGGAAAATACCGTCCGGCATATGGACGGCTCGCGTCCGCGCATCGGCGTTTCGCAATGATTGCAACGGTCGGCGGGCCGCCGGACCCTGCCCGAATCACGGATGTGATATTACGTCACACGATACGACACGAAACCCACGAACCGAAGCGGAACCGACCGCGGCGGAGCAGAAGGAGCGCGCATGATCACCGACACCCCATCCGCACAGGCCGCCACGCTGGCGATGCACATCCCCGACAACTTCGTCTCGCCGTCCACCGGCGCGCTGTTCTGGGCCGTCATGATCCCGATCTGGGTGCTGTGCCTGCGCCACGTCATGCGTGACGCCACGCCGGAACGGATGGCGTATCTGGGCGCCGGCGCCGCGTTCTCCTTCCTCATCATGATGTTCAACGTGCCCACGCCCGGCGGCACCACCGCGCATGGCGTCGGCGGCGCGCTCATCGCGCTCCTGCTCGGACCGCAGTACGCGACCGTCGCCGTGTCCGTCGCGCTGTTGCTGCAGGCGCTCCTCTTCGGCGACGGCGGCATCATCACGCTCGGCGCGAACTGCTTCAACATGGCCGTCGTGCTGCCGTTCGCCGCATACGGCATTGCCGCGGCGGGTCGTGGCGTCGCGCGTCTCGTCGCCGGACGCCGCGACGGCGCGGACGGTGCGGACGGTGCGGCCGCGAACGCGCGTGCGCGTCGCGACGGCACCGCGCGCGCGGCCGGCCGCGTCGCGACGTTCCTCGCCGGCTACGTGGGCCTCACCCTCGCCGCCCTGTGCGTGGCGCTCGAACTCGGTGCGCAGCCACTGCTCTTCCACGACGCCGACGGACAGGCGCTCTACTTCCCGTTCCCGTTCGCCGTCACCATTCCCGCGATGCTCGTGCCGCACCTCGCCGTCGCCGGCGTCGTCGAAGGACTGCTCGCCGTGGTCGTCGTCGAATTCGTGCGGCGCACCGCACCCGAGATCATCGCGACGGGCGTGGGCGGCACCGGTGCCGTGACGGTTCGTGGGGAACGTGACGGACTTGTCGGACATGACGGTGGCACCGGCCGCGACGGACTGCGACGCAGCGCGTGGATCGCGCTCGGCGTCGTCGCGCTGCTCTCGCCGATCGGACTCATCGCCACCGGCGACGCGTGGGGCGAATGGGGAGCCGAGGACTTCATGACCGCGACCGGACTCGACTACGTGCCGCAGTACATCGCGCACGGATTCAGCTGGAACGCGCTCCTGCCCGACTACGCGCTCGCCGGGCTGCCGGACGTCGCCGGATACCTGCTGAGCGCCGTGATCGGCATCGCCGTGCTCACCATCGTCTTCCGCCTGCTCGCCTTCGCCGTGCGCGGGCGTGCGCGGCGCAAGGCCGTGTCCGCGGCATGACCGGCGAGGCGGACGCGCGCTTGACCGGACATTCGACCGGGCGCTCGGCCGAGCGCCTGGCCGGGCCGACGACTGGCGGCGAGACCGATGCCGTGACGATTCCCGCGTGGCTGCGGGCATCCGAACGCTACGATCCGCCCACGGACCGGTCCACGTTCATCGAACGCAATCTCGCACGGCTGGGCGGCATGCTCGGACAGGTCGGCGCTCCCGTGTCGGTCGCGGGCAGCCCGCTCGACCGCGCGCTGGGGCGGGTCTCGCCCGGACTGCGGCTCGTCGGCATCATCGCGATCATCGTCTGCGTGAACGCGACGCGCGGCATGGCGTTCTCCTATGCGGCGCTCGCGCTCGTGCTCGTCATGCTGGCGGCGCGGCCGGCGCGGCTCATCCTGGCGATTCTCAGGCCGGCGTTCGCCGTGACCCTGCTGAGCGTCGTGATCGGGCTGCCGGCGCTGCTCGTCGGACAATCCGGGGCGGTCGTGGTGCGGCTCGCCGTGCGCGCGTTCGTCGCCGTCGCGCTCGTGGTCGCGCTCGCGCGCACCGTCGCGTGGAACCGGCTGCTCGCCGGGCTGCGTGGCGTGGGCGTGCCGGACAGCGTCGTGTACGTGTGCGACGTGACCATCCAGTTCATCGACATCCTCGGGCGGTCCATGGTGGGGCTGCTCGACGCGTTGCGGTTGCGTAGCGTCGGGCGGGACCGGCGCAAGATGATGTCCGCGGGGCGTGTGATCGGCGCCGTGTTCCTGTGGGCGCACGTCGAGGCGAAGGCCATGGCCGAGGCGATGACCTGCCGCGGGTTCGACGGGCGGTACCATGTGCGGCGCGAACCGCTGGCCACCTGGGCGAACGCGGCGTATGCGGCGGGCGTGGCGGTCGTGGCGGCGGTGGCCGTGGTATTGGGATGATGGAGACGGTTATGAAGACGATGGTGAGGGGCTGTTGTGGAGGTGGTCGATGATGGCTGACGGGGCGATTCGTGAGGATGCGATTCGAGATGACGTGTTCGGCGCGGGGACGGCCAGTGTGGCTGGGACGCCGCTGGTGGAGTTGGAGCATATCGGATTCTCGTACTGCGATCCGTATGACGATGGTTCGCATGCGGTGCTGCGCGATTTCTCGCTGACCATCAGGCGCGGCGAGTGCGTGGCGCTGCTCGGCCCGAACGGGGTGGGCAAGACCACGATCATGCGCATCATCAACGCGTTGGAGTTCCCCGATGCGGGCGAATACCGGTTCGCCGGCACGCCGGTGACGCGCGCGGCCGTCGAGGCGCGGAACAGCCGGTTCGCGAAGGCGCTGCACCAGCGCGTCGGATTCGTGTTCCAGAACTCGGATACGCAGCTGTTCTGCCCGTCCGTTGAGGAGGAGATCGCGTTCGGACCGATGCAGATGGGATTGGACGAGACCGAGGTGGCGCGGCGCGTGGACGACATGGTGGCGTTGTTCGGATTGGAACGTCTGCGCGGCCGTGCGCCCTACCGGCTGTCCGGCGGCGAGAAGAAGCGCGTCGCCATCGCGTGCTGCCTGTCGATGAACCCGGATCTGCTCGTGCTCGACGAGCCCACCGACGGCTTGGACGAGCGCAACACCGATGTGGTGGTGCGCGTGCTGCGTGCGTTCGTGGATGCCGGCAAGACCGTGCTGCTCTCCACCCACCACCACGACATCGTGGAACGGCTCGGCGCACGCGTGGTACAGGTCACGCCGCTGGAGGAGTGAGTCAGAAGAGACAAAAGAGAAAGCGCCGAACCGTGAAAGCGCCTGTCGGCGCAAGGGCTGACGCGTCGAGCGGGGAATCCGGTGGATTCCCCGTAGCGTCAGCCTGAGTGAGCCGACAGGCGAACGAAGGCAGAATTGAGGCTTCGCGTAGCGAAGTCCGTAATTGCAAGGCCCGAAGGGGCTCGCGGCGGCGGATTCCGTGTGCGCGGCGTGGCATGAGCTTGTCAATGCTTATACTGTTATCCGCGTCGGGCCGTGCTTAAGCCCCGGGCTCCATTTTTTGCCGCCGCGAGCGGCCCTTGCGCCGACAGGCGCTTTCACGGTTCGGCGCTTTTCTTTTTGCTTTTTTCTTTTTTTCTTTCCGCTACTCCAGCTTGCCGCGCCGCCAGAGGTTCGCGGCGTGGTGGAAGTCCTTGGCGGTGACGAACAGGTTCGCGGCCGTGTGCATGAGCCGCGCCGCCTTGTCGGCGTTCGACTTGGCGCCCAGCGTGGCGGCCTGTTCGGCGAGATGCTTCGCCTCGATGCGCAGTCCCAGCGCCACCACGTCGGTGAACGCGGCCGCGCGTTCCATCGCCACGGCGAAATCGCCGGTGAACGCGCCGGACAGAATCGAATCGGCGAGACGCGCGATGTCGTCCTCGGTCGGCGCCTGGTCGACGCCGGCGATCGCGGAGGCGGACGTCGCGACTGGCTCGCCGACGCGCCACAGCCGCGCAATCGCGTCGCGGTGCGTGCGCATCCACGTGCGCAGCATGTACAGGCGCCACAGCACGCCGGGCAGCGTGTCCGCCGGCGACGAGCTCCACAGTTCGGCGATGTCGTCCACTCCTTCGCGCTCGACGACGGTGAGCACGCGCGCGACGACCGCCGGATCCTCGCTGTGGCGCACGCGGTCGAGCAGCGCGGAGGCGGAGGAGTGCGCGATCTCGTTGACGACGCCCGGGTCGTTGCCGCCCGCCATCTGCTCAAGCAGGGCGGGGGCGAGCTGGCCGGGGCGCGACGGGCGCGGCGCGGAGCCGGGCGTGGGCACGAAGCCGGAGCGGGAGGCGAGCACGGAGCCGTTGCCCGTGTTGCCGGTGATTCCGGCGGTTCCTGTGGTGGGGAAGCTAGTAGACAAGCGGAATGACCTTCTGGATATCGATGATGCGGGGGCCCCTCGGCGTGGCGATGGCGAACAGCGCGAGCGCGCTGCCGGTGGGCATGTAGGGCGACTTGGCGATCAGACGCTTCGCGAGCGAATCGGAGACGCACAAGGCGCGCAGATGGTCGAATATACCACCGATCACCGGCCGGTGCATGCAGACCGCGGCCGGATTGCGGTGTTTGAGCGCATAGTCGATCTCGGACTTGAAACATTCCCATGCGGCCTGCGGGTCGGCGGCGAACGCGTCCTCGGTGAGCGGGTCGAGTTTGACCATGTCGCGGCCGGTCTGCCAGGAGAACGTCTCCAGGGTCTCCATGCAGCGGATCCATGGGGAGGTGGCGAGGCGCACCGGGTTGAAGCAGGCGAGTTCGTGGCTCAGGGCGAACGCGGCGGCGGCTCCGCGCGGTGTGATCGGACGGTTCGCGTCCGTGCCCTTCCAGGATTTGCGGGCCTCCGCCTTGCCATGGCGCACGAGAATGACCGGCACCGCGTCGGCCGCGCCCTCCTGGAGGCGGTCGATGAACAGGGCGAGGATCTCCTTGTCCGTGGAATGGGTGAGCTTCTTGCGCGCCTTGTCCGGGGTGAGCCATATTACGTCGTCGATCTCGCCCACATCGGCGCGGTGTACGGGACCGAGTGCGGCGGTGCGCTTGAGCTTGTCGACGGGGGAGATGGCGGTGGCCATCCAGAAGCGGATGTGCTTCGTGTTCACGTCGGGAGCGTAGTTCTTCGTGTGGCGGCGCTTGCTGCCTTCTTCGGACTGCGGGTATTCGACGTCGCCGAGGTACGGGCCGAGCGCGACGGGCAGGCCGGTCTCCTCGCCGATCTCACGCACGGCGGCGTGCATATGCGATTCGTTCGGGTCGACCTTGCCTTTCGGCCAGCTCCAGTCGTCGTATTTCGGGCGGTGTACGAGGCAGACTTCGATGTCGTCGAACCGCGGGGTGCCGAATGCTGGGGAGGCGGTGGAAGCGGTGGTTGCGGAATTTTCCGTGGTGGTTGCGTTGCTTGCGGCGACGTCCGTGGGGATTGCGGTCGTCGCGGGGACCGCGGCGGTGGCCGTGGCCGTGATCACGGAGGAGCCTTCGTCGGCGCGTCGTCGCGCAACGTCGTCAGGAAGACGGCGACGTCTGTAGAGGATTCCGCCGGCCGCTTCCACGATCTTGCTCATTTTCTTGTTCACCCTTCGATTGTACGCAGGGTCGCAGGCGGGGGCTCGCGTAGGACTCTACGTAGTTTTCCCGCTGCAACGACGAAGGCCGACCCATATCGGGTCGGCCTTCATTTGCGTTAACGTTCACGAATTCCGGGTTTCATCATACGCCGTTTGGCGCGAATCCGTCGCGCCGGTGGCCAAAGGTTCCACCGGCGCGACCGCTATGCGAACGTCGGGCGACGGGGTCTCATGCGAGGCCCGTCGCTTCAGCTGCGGCGTCAGCTGTGGTTGTCTCAGCTGTGGTTGCCGCGACGACGCGTGTGCTTGCGGATCAGGTACTCCTGGCAATCCACCAGCGGGCGTCCCTCCTCGTCCTTCGAGTGGCGCTCGTAGGAGCCGTCCGGCAACATATGCCAGCTGGAGGTGGAATCGGCCATCTGCAGGTCGATGTAGTCCAGCAGCTCCTGGATCTGCTCGGGTGCGGTGATGCGCACCAGCGCCTCGACACGACGGTCGAGGTTGCGGTGCATCAGATCGGCGGAGCCGATCCACACCTCCGGGCCGGACAGCGGGCCTTCGCCGATCTGCGGGCCGTCCGCGTTGCAGAACGCGTAGATACGGCTGTGCTCGAGGAAGCGGCCGAGGATCGAACGCACTCGGATGTTCTCGGACAGGCCGGGAACACCGGGCTTGAGCGAGCAGATGCCGCGCTCGACGATGTCGATCTTCACGCCCGCCTGCGAGGCGCGGTACAGGGCGTCGATGGTCTTCTCATCCACCACGGAGTTGACCTTGATCTTGATCCACGCCTCCTTGCCGGCGCGGGCGGCATCCTCCTCGCGGCGGATGCGCTGGATCAGGCCGGTGCGGATGGTGCGCGGCGCGACGAGCAGACGGTGGAAGCTCGACTTCGGCGCGTAGCCGGACAGCTGGTTGAACAGGCGGGTGAGGTCCTGGCCGACCACCGGGTCGCAGGTGAGCAGGCCCAGATCGGTGTAGATGCGGGCCGTCTTCGGGTTGTAGTTGCCGGTACCCACGTGGCAGTAGCGGCGCAGGCCGTCGGCCTCCTGACGCACCACCTCGATGAGCTTGCAGTGGGTCTTGAGGCCCACGATGCCGTACACGACGTGCACTCCGGCGCGTTCCAGCTTGCGCGCCCACGCGATGTTCGCGTCCTCGTCGAAGCGGGCCTTGATCTCGACCAGCGCCAGCACCTGCTTGCCGGCATGCGCCGCGTCGATCAGCGCGTCGATGATCGGCGAGTTGGAGCTGGTTCGGTAGAGCGTCTGCTTGATGGCCAGAACCTTAGGATCCGCAGCAGCCTGCGCCAGAAACGCCTGGACGGACGTGGAGAACGAGTCGTAGGGGTGGTGCAGCAGGATGTCACGCTCGCGGATCGCGGCGAAGATGTCCTGCGCGCGGCTCGACTCGACCTCGGCGATCTGACGGTTCGTGGTCGGGATGAACGGGCGGTTCTTGAGGTCCGGACGATCGATGCCGCCGAGCTCGAACAGCACGGTCATGTCGAGCGGTGCCGGCAGACGGTACACCTCCTCCGGCGTGACGCCGAGCTGGTCGGCGAGCAGCTGGGAGAGGAACGGGCTGGTCTGGTCGGAGATCTCGAGGCGGATCGGCGGTCCGAAGCGACGGCGGAGCAGTTCCTTCTCCATCGCGTTGAGCAAGTTCTCGGCGTCATCCTCTTCGACGTCGATGTCCTCGTTGCGGGTGACGCGGAAGGAACGGGCCTCCTTGATGATCATGCCCGGGAACAGGGATTCCAGGTGGGCGATGATGAGGTTCTCCATCGTGATGAACCCGTAGCGCTCCTCCTTGGACTCCTCGTCGGTCATGTCGTCGACCGGCACGAGTCGGTTGAGGTTGCCCGGGATCTTCACGCGTGCGAAGTGGGACTTGCCGGAAGCCGGGTTCTCGACGATCACGGCGAGGTTGATGGAGCCGCCGGAGATGTACGGGAACGGGTGGGCCGGGTCCACGGCGAGCGGGGTGAGCACGGGGAACACCTGCTGGCGGTAGTAGCGCGACAGGCGCTCCTGCTCGGCGGTGGTGAGCTTGTCCCAGCTGAGCAGCACGATGTGCTGTTCGGCGAGGGCCGGGAACAGCTCGTCGATCACGTAGTGGGCGTGCTCGTTCTGCAGCGCGTGCGCCTGCTCGCTGATCGAGCGCAGCAGCTGGCGCGGGCTCAGGCCGGCGGCGGAGGGCACGGCGATGCCCGAGTCGATGCGGCGCTTGAGACCGGCCACACGGACCATGAAGAACTCGTCGAGGTTGTTGGCGAAGATCGCCGCGAAGCTGGTGCGCTCCAGCAGCGGCTGGTCCTTGTCTTCGGCGAGTTCGAGGACGCGCTTGTTGAACTTGAGCCAGCTCAGCTCGCGGTCGAAGAAGCGGTCGGTCGGCAGCGGGGCCTCGCCTTCAAGGGTCTCGCGCCGATCGTTCTTGTCGGTTTCGGCGATGTGCTCTGCGATTTGGCTTCGCAGAATCGCTTTCGATGGTGCGTCAAAAATCTGTGCCATGATTGTCATCCTAGGCCTTGAGACGGTTGGGTTGTGGGTATACGCGCCAAAGTTCAACGCGAGTTCACATTTTGGGCGTCGCCCGGTGGGCGGGAGACGGTGCTGTGAGCGGTAACGCGTGGCCGGACGGCCGGCGGATGCCTCACAGCGCGAACGAGACGATGGCCGGTATCACGCCGATGAGCACGAACGCGGGCAGGAAGCACAGTCCGGTGGGCGCGAGCAGGCGCACCGAGAGCTCGGCCGCGGCCCGCTCGATGGCCGCGGCCTCGTCCCGGCCGTACCGCTCGATGGCGAGTTCCAGCCGTGCCGTCGGCGAGACGCCGTGCATCCACGCCTCGCCGAGGCAGTCGCGGACCGATTCGAGCGGCAGGCCTCCCGCACCCGCGCCGATCCATGCCTCATGCCAGGTCGCGCCGCGCGTGAGCGCATAGCCGGCCGCGCGCAGACACGTGGGCAGGTCCCGCGCCGGGCCGCGGCGCTTCGGTCCGTCATGTCGTGGTCCGTCACGCTTCGGTCCGCCGCGCCGTGTGCCGTCGCGCCTCGCCCGGTCACGCTCCGTATCGTCCTGCGCCGGGCGCTCGATCGCCTCGCCCACGGCAATCAATGCCCCCGGGATGGATGCGCCCTGCCTGAGCGCGGCATGGAGCATGGCGAGCGTGATCGGCAGGTCGGCGTCCGTGTCGCCTCCCGCATCGTCGAACGACGCCAACATCCGATGCGTCCACACCAGACCGGCCGCATACCACAATCCGCCCAATCCCAAGCACAGCAGTCCCTGCGGTGAGCCGAACAGGAACGCGACCGGTCGCGCTCCCAACAGCTCGCCGAGCGCCACGGTCACGGCCGGCAGTGCGGAAAGCAGCCGTATCGTCGCCTTCGGCATCGCGAACGTCTGCCGTTTCAGCTCGGCGGCGCGACGTGCCCGGCTCTGGTCCGAGGCCACCGCCTCCAGGCAGCGCGCCAGCTCGCATCCCGTACGTTCGCTCAACCGGCATGCCGCGGCGAGATGCCGTGCCGCCGTCGCGACGTCCGTTTCGGATTCGTCGTCCTTGGCGCGCACGCGCAGCACCGTCGCGGCGCGCGCGACGGTCACGCGCGGCGTCGCGAACCGTACGCCTCCCTGCTCTTCGAACGCTTCGACGGCGGTGCCGCCGCCTTTCACGCGCGCGATGACGGCGGCGATCGTCGCATCGATGCCGATGCGCGGCGGCGCGGCGGAAGCGACGACGCCGTTCCCAAGCCGTCCGCGAGTCCCGCGCGCTCGGTTCCGCGCGCCCGGCGGCATGACGGGGCGCACGATGGCGGGCATGACGATGGGCGCGATGGCGACGGCCGCCGCCGCTATCGCGAGAACCGCGATGAGCGGGCCGATGACGCCCGGCGCGATGCCGGCCGAGGCGATGATCGTGGTCGTCGTCATGGCAGCCTCCACCGGTCGGTGAAACGACGCCATTGCGGCGCATATGAGGGCTGGTCCGCGCCTGTCCACGTGGCCAGCGGCACTCCCGCGAGCGCGGCCGGGCGGACAGGGGTTCCGCCCGTCGCCGTGACGCCCGTCGCCATGCCGGTCGCGTCATCCGTCATCGCGTCATCCGTCATCGCGCCGTTCGTCATCGCGCCGCCCGCCGTCCCGCCCAACAGGCCGATCTGCGCGATGCGGCGTCGTCCGTCGACGCGTTCCAGGTGCAGGACCGCGTCGAACGCGTCACGGGCGAGCATGGCCGTCGCCTCGGGGGCGAGACCCGCCAACAGGCCGAGCGCAATCAGACGCGACGGCACGCGCGCGACGCTGTCGGCGTGCAGCGTGGTCATGCCGCCATGGTGGCCGGAATTGTAGGCGCGCAGCAGGTCGGCGATTTCCTCGCCGCGGCATTCTCCCAGCACCACGCGGTCGGGGCGCATGCGCAGCGTCGCCTTCACCAGTTCCGGCAATCCGACCGCGCCGGCGCCCTCCACGTTCGCCTCACGCGTGACCATCGACACGTGATCGTCGAGCGGCAGGACGCCCAGCTCGCGCACCTCCTCCACGGTGACGATGCGTTCCGCCGGGTCGCATTCGGCGAGCAGCGCCTTGAGCAGCGTGGTCTTGCCGGCGCCGGTGCCGCCGGTGAGGAGCAGCGTGGCGCGTCGCGCGACCAGACCGCGCAGCACGGGCAGCCAAGGCGCGGGAAACAATCCACGGCGGCACAGGTCCGTGAGCGTGGACGCCGTGCGGTCCGGCAGACGGATTGACAGGGACGCGCCATACGGCACGATCGGCGGAATCACGGCGTGCACACGGATGCCGCCGCCGCTGGAAGCATCGGCGATGGGGCATGCGTCGTCGAGACGGCGGCCGAGTTGCGCGCACAGGCGCACCGCGTAGTCGCGCACGGTCCGCGCATCGCGGAACGGTATGCGCGGCCGGCGCTCGCGCATGCCGTTTCCGTCGTCCGCCCAGACGCGTCCGTCGCAGGTCACCGCCACGTCAGTGACGCGCGGATCGCGCACGATGGAGTCGAGCGGCCCGAACGCGATCGCCGTGACGTCCGTCATCGCGTCCGTCATCGCGCCCGCCATATGGTTTCCGCTCATGATGGCCTCCGTTCCCCGTCCGCCGCACGGTTTCCTCCCGGCACGCGGATGCCGGCGGCCGCGAGGATGCCGTCGGCCAACGCGTCGACCACGCGCCGGTTGCGTTTCGGCACCGTGCGGATGCCCAACCCCGCGAGCATGTCCGCGCACAACGCCGGTGCGCAGCGTACGGGGCCGAGCATGTCCTCGCCGATATAGGCGACCGCCTCCGCCACCGCGACCGACGAGGAGGCCTTGGATCGGGCCGGTCCGCGCGGCTCGACGCCGACGACGAGCGGCTGGGGAGGCACGGCTCCCGTCGTGCCGGCGCTCCCGGTCGTGCCGCCTCTGCCGCCGCGCATGGCGTCACGCAGCCGGTCGAGCATGGCGAGATGCGATTTCGCGCGGGCCATGCCCAGCACGGACAGGTCGACGGCCACCACCTGATGCGCGGCGGCGAATCGGGGCATGCGCGGGATGACCGTGCCCCGGCCCGCATCCACCATCACGATGTCGTTCGCTTCGGCCAGCGCGTCCGCCGCGGCCTCGAGCTCCCACCATTCCGGATTCCCGCCCCGCCACGGCGTATGGGCGAGCACGCGCATGCCCTCCCAGGCGGGGAGTTCGTGGTTCAGCGCCGATCCCTCGATATGCCCGAGCGGCGCGTCGAGATCCTGCAGGGTGAGGCCGGGCTCGTGCTCGATACCGAGCAGCACGCCGAGCCCGCCGCCATCCAGATCGGCGTCGAGCAGCGCGCAGTCGACGCCGTGTCCGTCCAGCGCCAATCCGGTGAGCGCCATGAGCGTGCTCGTGCCGATGCCGCCGCTGGGCGAGGTGAACACGACGAGATTGCCCGGGGGCGAGGTCTCCGGGAGCGGGCATGGTACGGACGGCTTGGCGCGATGTACCGTCGCGATCGCGCCCCGACGAGACATGAGGCGTTGCGGCGTCGCCTTTCGTCTGGGGCCCACGGCCTTGGACGCGCCTTTGCGCCGTCGCCGGTCGAGTGGCGTGGAAGCGGCGGACTGCGGTGGTACCGGCGTAACCGGAGCCGGTACCGTCACGGTCGGGACCGGCGTCGGCGTCGGCGCGAGCGTGGATTGCGGAAGGGCGTAGTGGCGCCGTGGCGTCGGCCCATGCGCCGTGGTCACGATTCGCGGCGTGGCCGGGCCGCGTCGGGGCAGGGCGACGGACGGCGGGTCGGCCGGCATCGGGATGGCCGGCGTCGGCGCGGCCGGAGGAGCGGCCGATGAGGCGGTCGATGGAACGGGCGATGGGACGACGGCGGACGACGTGATGTCGGCGTGAATCGTCCGGTCATCCATCGGCGGTGGTATCGATGGCGATGGCGTGAGTGGTGCTGGCGTGTTCATGATTCGATTGAAGCGGTGTGGGCGGGTGCCGGGCAAGCCGTGCGGGGTGATGTGGTCGGAGCCCATGGTTTACCCGCGTAAACCGCCGGATTGTCCACCGTGTTCCGGCAGGTTGTCCACAACCGCCGACGGGTTGTCCACAATCGGGCGTTGTTGTCGTCCGGATGGTGACGGTCCCTCGTATCGGTCAGGCGGCGGCCGGATGTCAATCGGACAGCGCTCGGCGCCAATTGGGCGACACGCCGCGATGACATCCGAAACGCACGCAATGGCACAGAACGCCGGCGAAAAACGAACAGGAAACGCCAAAAAAGCGTTTTTCCGACGGTCGAACGACCAATTGCGCAAAGAAACGCACAACGCCCTTTCCCAGGTTGCGTGGTGCCGCCCGCACGCCTAGATTATGAACTACAAGGAAAACCGAACAGAGCAGAGCCCACAAAGAGTAATGGTCACGAGGACTGATACGTTGGACGGGCATTGGAAAGACTTACCGTTGCAACGATGATGTTGTGCTGAGATTCTGCTCCTAGGTTGGACTTGTGGAAAAGGCCCGCTTCGGCGGGCCTTTTCGTTTGTCCGAGCCTGGTTCCGTATGTATGTATCCCTGCATGTTTCGGAATCGGGGGTTATCGGCGGAAAGCCGGTGATATCACGTGCCCTGTTATCCACAACGATGTGGATGACACGCCCGGGATGTGGAAAACCAGGGGGGTACTGACCACATGCCCCGGAATCCGTTGCGAGTTCCGGCACCCATCGCGCACAGTGGAACGACCGATCGGTCCATAACTCAATATCGTGCCTCCTCCGGCGTCGCCGCCGACCTTCATCGCCAACCCCTATGGCAGCTGCCACCCCATCCTCCGTCGATTCCCGCCAACCGGCGAACATCCACATCCATGCCAACCCCACCACCCACCATCCTCAAGGAAAGGAACTCCCATGAACACCGTCATCCCCGTCAACGGCGAAGGACGGGCCGGCATCTTCACCCATGCCCGCGAGCGCGCCGAACGCCTGCGCGAGACGTGCCGCGCCCGACTATGCGTAATGGACGCGCGCATGCGCACGCTCGCCGCCGAACCCGAGGAGGGCGCCGCCACCGCCGAATACGCGGTCGTGCTGGTCGCCGCCACCGGTTTCGCCGCCCTGCTCGTCGCCATCCTCAAATCCGACGCCGTGCGCAAGATGCTGCTCGACATCGTCAAGAAGGCGCTGATGATGGGAGGCTGATCGCCATGATCGCACGCTATATGCGGCGTCGGGCCAGACGCCCGCCGCATGCCGATCCCGGCGCGGTCACCGCGGAATTCGCCACGGTGCTGCCCGCCGTCGTGGCGCTCGCGCTGCTGCTGCTCGCGCTTGCCCGCACGGTGATGGTGTCCATCGGATGCCAGGACGCCGCTTCGGCCGCCGCGCGCACGGCGGTCACGGCCGGCGACGACGCCGATCCCTCGGCCGTCGCCCACGCCGTCGGCGGTGGCGGCATCACGGTGAACGTGAGCCGCGCCGGTGATCGGGTGACCGTGACGACGCATTGCCCGGTGATCCCCGATCCGATGGGCGTGCTGCCCACCCGGGTCGAGGGTCGGGCCGTGGGGGTGATCACATGAGCCGCGCCGCGATCGGACATGCCGACGAGGGATCCGGCACGATGGCCGGCATCGCGCTCATCATGCTCGTCGCCGTGCTGCTGACCGCCGCCGCCTCGGCCGGCCACCTGCTGGTGCGTCGCGCCGTCGGCCGGTCTGCCGCCGACCTGGCCGCGTTGTCCGCGGCGGTCGCGCGGAACGTCGGTGGCGGCGAGCCGTGCGCCGTCGCCGCCACCGTCGCGACGGCGCACGCCGGCCGCCTCGCCTCCTGCGAGGTCGGCGGCGAGGACGGCGGCGACGTGACGGTGCGCGTCGCGCTCGCCACCGACGTGCCGTTCATGCCCGAGATCACGGTCGACGCGCGCGCCGGACCGGTGCCGTGCGACGGCTGAACGCCATCGCCTCATCGGCACTGGCGGTTCCGCCGGCTTTCCGGTTATCGTGAAGGCATGACGGAGAGCAAGGATTACGGCGTGGTCGCGATGGTCGGCAACCCCGCGTCCGACAAGGGCAAGGGGACCGCGGTCGGTGAGCGCGTGCGCGGGCTGCTGGCCGCGGCCGGCGAACGGTACGGGTTCGACGTGATCGATCTGACCGGCGACGGTTTCGACGATTCCCTCGCCAACGCGCGCGGGCGTATCGCCGACTATGACCATCTCGTCGTGGTCGGCGGCGACGGCATGATCGCCCTCGGCGCGAACGCCGTCGGTTCCAGCGGCAAGCCGCTCGGCATCGTCGCCACCGGATCGGGCAACGATTTCGCCCGTGGCCTGAAGCTGCCGGTGAACCGTGTGGATACCGCGGTGGAGGGCATCGTCGGCGCCATCGTGCGCGGTTCGCACATCGACGTGGACATGGGGCGGGTGACGGCGCTGGCCGGTGCCGTCGCGACCGACCCGACCACCGGCGAGGAGGTGAAGCCGTCTAGCGAGGCGCATGCCGGAACGGCGTCCGCGTTCGACCGCTACTATGCGGGCATGCTGTCGTGCGGATTGGACGCGAGCATCAACGACCGGGCCAACCGTTCGCGGCTGCCGGGCGGTTCGCTGCGCTACTTCGCCGCCGTGCTCGTGGAGGTCGCGCATCTCGAACGGTACGGCTACCACGTGAAGGCCACGTTGGCGGACGGCTCGGTGGAGGAGCGGGACATCGTCTCGCCGATGCTCACCGTGGCGAATTCGCGGCATATCGGCGGCGGGCTGGAGGTCTCCCCGTATTCGCGGCTCGATGACGGTCTGCTCGACCTGATCTGGATCGACCACATGCCGAATGTGGTGGAGATCGCCGATGCGATCTCGAAGGGCTACAACGGCAAGCTGCTCGGCTCGAAGGTGTTCGGCTGGAAGCGTGTGCGCGACGTCGAGATCACGCGTGCGGGGGAGGGCGTCGAGCCGCCCGTGCTCATGGCTGACGGCGAGTACGTCGGCCGGCTGCCGGTCGCGGTGCGGGCGTGCGGCCATGCGTTGCGCGTGCTCGTGCCTCCCGCCGTCGCCCGGCTGCAGGAACGCGAGCATGGCGAGGACCGTGTGCTCGCCATGCTTGGGCGCGACGGCCGCGACCCGGTCACCGGCGCGTTCGTCTAGTCCGTGCCGATGTATTCGGTGAGGTGCAGGGTCTGCGCGAGCAGGCTCTTCACCGTCTCGTCCGGCGTCTCCGGGTGCGAGCGCAGCAGCGAGATGAGGCCCACGATCAGCGTGAAGAACGTCTCGTGCACGTTGCTGATCGGCAGCCCGTGGAGCGCTTCGAAATCGCGTACGGTGGTCCGTTCGAACATGTCGGCGATGCGGTCGGCGATGCGGTCGATGAACCGGATGTACAGTTCGGCGTTGCCCTCGTGGATCATGCGTGCGGAGAACGGGCTCTCGTCCGCGATCAGCGCGCGGGTGAGGCGCACGATGTCGTCGAGCGCCTTGCCGATGTTGCCGGGTTCGCGGGACGCGTCCCAGACGGCCAGCTTGGTCAGGATGTCTTCGACCACGTCGTCGAGGACGGCGTCCGCCACCGCGTCCTTGTCGGGGAAATAGTGGTAGAACAGCGATCTGGTCATGTGCACGCGTCCGGCGATGTCGCTCACGGTGATCTTGGAGAAGCCCTTCTCCAAGCAGATCTCCCGTGCCGCGCGCACAATCGCGAGCCGTCTCGCGTCACCTTTGACCGTCATTGTTGACGTCGTGTCAATGCCCATATGCCCAGTGTATGCGCGGCGGGACGGCGGACACGCGCGGTCGCCGCGGCCGTGTGCGACCCCGTGCGCGGCGTCCCGTCCGGCATCGCGCGTGCGATGCGTAGTCGCACGTGCGCCGGTTGGGATAGATTAGAGGGCAGTGCAATGGACGTCCGGGCGGGCAGCGGCCCGCGGAATCCGGCGCGGGCCCGCGTTCCGGACGATCCGATGGAAAGAAAGTAGGAACCAGCGATGGCTTTGGCGCTGTACCGCCGTTATCGACCCGACACCTTCGCGGGGGTGATCGGCCAGGACCAGGTCACGGTCCCGCTCATGCGCGCCCTCGACGAGGGCAAGCTCACGCACGCCTACCTGTTCTCCGGCCCGCGAGGTTGCGGCAAGACCAGTTCGGCGCGCATCCTCGCCCGATGCGTGAACTGCGCGAAGGGCCCCACCTCGCATCCGTGCGGCGAATGCGAATCCTGCAAGGACCTCGCCACCGGCGGTCCCGGCTCCATCGACGTGGTGGAAATCGACGCCGCCTCGCACAACGGCGTGGACGACGCCCGTGAACTGCGCGAACGCGCCGGCTTCGCCCCCGCTCGCGACCGCTACAAGATCTTCATCCTCGACGAGGCCCACATGGTCACGCCGCAGGGCTTCAACGCGCTCCTCAAGATCGTGGAGGAGCCGCCGGAGCACGTCATGTTCATCTTCGCGACGACCGAGCCGGACAAGGTGATCGGCACGATCCGCTCGCGCACCCACCACTACCCGTTCCGACTCGTGCCC
The DNA here is from genome assembly GCF_056356875.1 of Bifidobacterium sp. LH_426. Taxonomy (NCBI): domain Bacteria; kingdom Bacillati; phylum Actinomycetota; class Actinomycetes; order Bifidobacteriales; family Bifidobacteriaceae; genus Bifidobacterium; species Bifidobacterium sp. LH_426. The sequence continues at coordinate 193,736 of NZ_JBKEVB010000004.1, read as the reverse complement.
GCCGAAGTCATGGGGCCGTATCTGGAACAGATCTGCGAGAAGGAACACATCACGGCGGAGCCGGGCGTGCTCAAACTGGCGATGCGCGCCGGCGGCGGCTCCGTGCGAGACACGCTCTCCGTGCTGGACCAGCTCATGGTCGGCGCGGTGGACGGCGTGATCACGCACGACGCGTCCGTGGCGTTGCTCGGCTTCACGCCGGAGGCGCTGATCGGCGAGGCCATCGACGCGGTGATCGACGCGAGCGGCGGGAACCTGTACGGCGTGATTCAGAAGGTCGTGGTCGGCGGATTCGACCCGCGCCGGTTCGTCGAGGACCTGCTCGCCCGCGTGCGCGATCTGCTCGTGCTCACCTTGGCCGGCGACCGTGCGGAGACCGTGCTCTCCGACACCGCCGAAGTGGAGGACATGGACGATCTGCACCGTCAGGCGGCGGCGCTCGGACTGTCTCAGCTCACCGCGATGGCGGACATCATCAACGCGACACTCGGCCAGATGACCGGCGCGATCTCGCCGCGCATGCGCTTGGAACTGTTGGCCGCGAGACTGCTCGCCGGCCGTGAGAACGGTTTCGCGGCACCGGTGGCCAGTGTCGGTGCGCCGGGTGCCGGTATGCCGGGTGCCAGTGCTACGTCCGGTTCCGGCGCGGGGACTTCTGTCTCCGGTTCCGGCACCGCATCCGGCACGACCGGTGCGCGTGGCGGTTTCGCCGGAGCGACGTCGGGCTCGCGTGGCGGCGGTTTCGCCGGTGCCGCCCGCAACCAGCATCACGATGCGGCAGACGGCCAATCGCAGGATTCGGGGCGGTCCACCGCCTCTACGAGTCAGGTGGCCGGTAGCGGTTTCGCGGGGTCGGCCCGCAACCAGCACCCCGAAACCGGTAGTGTCGTCGTGCAGGGCGCGACCACGGGAACGCCCGGCCGGTCTTCGTCCGGCGTGACCGGGGCGGAAACGACGACCGCACAACCCGCCGCGCAGCCTTCCGCACCTGTTCAGTCTTCTGCGACCGTACAGCCTTCCGCGCCCGCCCAGCCCGACAACCGCACGCCCGATCAGAAGTGGGATGCGATGCTCTCCTCGCTGCCCGAGGATGTGCGCCGCTACGTGGCTCGCGACAGGGCGCGCATCAAGTTCGTCCCCACCTATGCGAAGACCGGCCGCCCGCGCGTGTGGCTGCGCTTCGACACCGCGTTGAACAAGTACGCGTTCGCGCTCGCCGTGGCCTCCGAGCCGGTGGACGGCACGAACAAGGTGGTGTCGATCGTGCGCGCCGAAGTGCGCAAGCTGTTCGGCCCGCAGGCCGATCTCGCTCCCACGCCCACCACGGACGACGGTCAGAAGACGCCGCCGTTCAGCAAACTGTCGCAGGGCGAGCAGCAGAAGATCAAGGCTCAACTGTTGCAGGAGAACCTGCAGGCGGCCGCCGCGAAGGCGCAGTCCGGCGAGACGAACGCCGGTGGCGCCAAGGAAGGGGCGCGTGAGCAGTCCGCGGCCTCCTCGGCACCCGACCAGGCGGAGGACGACGACAGCCACCGAGGCGCGGCATCCGGTCCGGCGTCGCCCGGCACCTCGGCGCGAACCGCATCCGTGAACGACGACCCATGGGCGCAGCCGGCGACGACATCGCGGGATGATGACCCGTGGGCGCATCCTCTGCCGAAGCAGGGTGGATCGTCAGCGGCTCAGGAACCGGAGCATCACCGCAAGCAGGTGGCGGTGCCCGATTTGAGCGACGACACGGACCCGTGGGCGCAGCCCGCGCCCGCTGCGACGAACGACCGGAGAGCACGGTCCGCGGCCGCGTCGGATTCCGCCGATCCATGGAATACGCCGCTTCCGGCGAACGGCGGCTTTGCGAACGGGGGCCGGTCGGCTCCCGTCATGGGACAAAACGGCGGACAACCCGCGGTACGCGATCCGGGCGCGTCGAACGGGCCGGCGGAACCGGTCGAACCGGACGACCCGTGGAAGGACGTGCCGCCGCCGGCCGAACCCGATGATCCGTGGAATGCGTCCATGCCGGCGCGGAACGCGGGCGGCATGGGGAACGGCTCCGCGGCATCGCCGCAATCCGGCATGCCCGGTATGTCCGGTGTGCAGTCCGGGCAGGACGGGCGGGCGAACGACCCGTGGAACACTCCGCCGGTGCAATCCGCGGGCTCCGCGAAACCGCAGGTAGACGCGGACGATGACGAGTATTCGATGGACGACGAATCGCTCGGCAGCGCCGTGGCGATGAACCGCGACGAACTGCGCAGACTGTTCGAAGTGAAGAAGGTCGAGACGTTTGCGGCCGATGACCCGCGCAACCCGCGCAACATGCACGCCGCGCCCAAGCACGACGAGTAGATGACGGAAGGAAGATGACCACATGGCATTGGCGTATGACGGCGCGATTCAGCGTCTCATCGACGCGTTCAACAAGCTGCCTGGCATCGGGCCGAAGGGCGCGCAGCGCATCGCGTTCTATCTGCTCAGCGCCGACGAGCAGGAGGCGGCCGACCTGACGGACGCGATTACCGAAGTGAAGGCGAAGGTGCGGTTCTGCGACGTGTGCGGCAACGTGTGCGAGGCGAGTCCGTGCCCGGTGTGCGCGGACCCGCGCCGCGACCATACGGTGATCTGCGTGGTCGAGGAGCCGAAAGACGTGATGAGCATCGAGCGTACGCGCGAATACCGAGGCCTCTACCACGTGCTCGGCGGCGCCATCAACCCGATGGCGAACGTGGGCCCCAGCGATCTCAATATCGCGAAACTGCTGGAACGGTTGAAGGACGACACGGTCAAGGAGGTCATCCTCGCGCTCGACCCGAACATCGAGGGCGAGGCGACCACCACGTATCTGAGCCGGCTGCTCTCGCCGCTCGGCATCAAGGTGACGCGTCTCGCCAGCGGCCTGCCCGTCGGCTCCGACCTCGAATACGCCGACGAGATCACGCTCGGCCGGGCCCTCGCCGGCCGCCGCGAGGCGTAGCGGCGGCAAACGGGCTAGGAACGAACGAAAGGGTCCGGCGGATGCGTCCGCCGGACCCTTTCGAGAAGGAGAGAGAGGAAGAAGAAAGAGGGTTTTCAGTTATGGTTATGGGGCCGGGAAGAAGGGGTACGGCCTCGCCGGTTCGCTTTCGTCCGCCCGATGGTCTGTTCCGTCGTGGCGGTCTGTCGTTCGCCGGTGATTCATATGTAACCGCGTGAACCTCCAAGCGACGATGCGGAAGCCCGGGAAAGCCGATGCGATTCGCTGGGAAAACCCTGCGAATCGCGTATCGGCGATGGGTGCCGGTGAGGCGATGGGTGCCGGTGGCGGGCATCGGCGATGGCATTGGCGGCAAGCGCCGGCCGCAATCCCAGCGCGCCGTGAAAGCGGTGGATATGTACCGCACTCGATACGGGAATCTATACTGTGGCCTATGGCTGAGGAACCTTGGAACGACGAACCGCATGACGACGGCGACGCCGGTTTCACGCCTCCCGAAGAGGACTTCGGCGGCGCGGACGGCGGCTTCGACGAGCCTGCGGACGGTGCGCCCGCAGATCGCCCGTACGGCGACGACGCGCCCGCGGACCGCCCCTACCGTGGCGGCGACCGTGGCGGCCGCACGCGCACGGGCCGCGGGAACGGTCGCGGCGGGTACGTGCCTGGCGCGACCGGCACGCCGGTGAGGGACGCCCTGTTCGACCGCGTGCCCCCGCATGACGACGACGCGGAGATGGCCGTGCTCGGCGGCATGCTCATGAGCAAGGACGCCATCGGCGAGGTCTCGCAGATGATCGAGGTCACCGACTTCTACCAGCCGAAGCATCAGACCATCTACGAGGCGATCATCAACCTGTTCTCCGCCTCGCAGCCCGTCGACGCGGTGCTCGTGGCGAACGAGCTGCTCAAAAGCGGCGACCTGGAGAAGGTGGGCGGCGCCGACTACCTCCATTCGCTCGTCGCCTCCGTGCCCACCGCGGCGAACGCCACGTACTATGCGGAGATCGTGCACCAGCGCGCGATCCTCAGGAACGTGATCGCCGCCGGCACCAAGATCGCGCAGCTCGGCTACTCCGCCGAAGGCTCGCAGGCGGAGGACGTCGTCAACCTCGCGCAGGCCGAAGTGTACGAGATGAGCGTCGGCAAGGTGCGCCAGGACTACGCCGCGATCGGCCCTGTCGTGCACGACGCGCTCGACCAGCTCGACAAGCTCCAGCAGGGACTCGTCAACAAGGGCGTGCCCACCGGATTCCGCGACATCGACGACCTCACGCAGGGCCTCCAGCCCGGCCAGATGGTCGTCGTCGCCGGCCGCCCGGCCATGGGCAAGTCGACGCTCGGCATCGACTTCGCCCGCGCCGCCGCCCTCCACCACCACATGACCACCATCGTGTTCAGCCTCGAGATGAGCAAGGTGGAGCTCGCCCAGCGCATCATCTCCGCCGAGACGAACATCCCGCTCGGAGCCCTGCGCCGCGCCGACGAGATCACGCCGGAACGCTGGAACACGCTGAACGGCTTCTGGTCGAAGCTCGACGACGCCCCGCTGTTCATCGACGATTCGCCGAACATGAGCCTCATGGAGATCCGCGCGAAATGTCGCCGTCTCAAACAGACCAACGACCTGAAGCTTGTCGTCATCGACTACCTGCAGCTCATGACCTCCGGCAAACAGGTCGAAAGCCGCCAGCAGGAGGTCTCCGAATTCTCCCGCGCGCTGAAGCTCCTCGCCAAGGAGCTGGAGGTGCCGGTCGTGGCGCTCTCCCAGCTGAACCGAGGGCCCGAGATGCGCAACGACAAGAAGCCGCAGCTCTCCGACCTGCGTGAATCCGGCTCGATCGAGCAGGACGCCGACGTGGTGTTCCTCGTGCACCGACCGGACTTCTACGACAAGGAGGATCGTCCGGGCGAGGCCGACATCATCATGGCGAAGCACCGCAACGGACCGACCGAGACCTTCCACCTGGCGTTCCTCGGCGCCACATCGAAATTCAAGGACATGCCGCAGGACTACAACTCCGGCGGACAGGGGGTATGAGACACATGGCATGGAATTCGTTCGCCACACCCGCCATCGGCAAAGGCGTACGCTGGGCGTCCCGCCTGCTGCACCACGGCGGATCCGCGTTCCCCGGCAAGGTCATCGAGACCATCGACCCGGGCTTCCTCGCGCGCACGCTCGGACGGCTCCCGCTCGGCGTCGTGCTCGTCTCCGGCACGAACGGCAAGACCACGACCACGCGCATGGTCGCCTCGATGCTCTCCGACCTCGGGCTCAAGGTGTTCACCAATCCGACCGGCTCGAACTTCACGCGCGGCGTCGTCTCCGCGCTGCTCCAGCAGGTCACGCTGGGCGGCCGGCTCGACGCCGACATCGCCGTGCTGGAACTCGACGAGGCGTACGCCGTGCACTTCGTCAAGCAGGTCAAACCCCGTTACGCGCTCCTGCTCAACGTGATGCGCGACCAGCTCGACCGCTTCGGCGAGATCGACAACACGGCGCGGCTGCTCGGCGAGGTCGCCAAGACCACCACCGGCACCGTCGTGCTCAACCGCGAGGATCCGCGCATCGCCGCGCTCGCGGCCCTGACGCCCGCCGGCACGCAGGTGCGCTACTTCGGCCTGTCCGACGAATTGAAGAAGCTCTTCCCCTCCGACGACGACATGGCCACCACCGTGAGCGTGGAGGAAGGTGCAGTCTCCGGCACGGCCGCCGCCGGCCGGCAGGAGCGGAAAGACGACGCCGAGGCCGTCGAACTGCCGGCGGACGTGACGTTCACTGCATTCGGTGACCATCGGGCCACGTTCCGACTGGACGGAGGCGAGCACACGACCGACGTGAAGCTCGAAGGCGTGTACAACCTGTACAACGCGGCCGCCGCGCTCGCCGTCGTGCGCACGGTCGTCGCCGACGCGCCGCGGGCGCGGACCGCGGCTGCCCCCGCCGGAGGCGAGGCGTTCCGCGAGCGGCTCAGGCATTTCGCCGACTCGGACACCGACTCGCTTATCCGGGCCGTGGCGCGCGTCACGCCCGCGTTCGGGCGCGGCGAGGTCATCGAGGCGGCGGGCAGCCCGGTCGAACTGCTGCTCGTCAAGAACCCGATGGGCTTCCGGCTCTCCCTGGCGAGCTTCCCTCCCGAAGGCGCGGACACGATGATCGTCATCAACGACGAATACGCGGACGGCCGCGACATGAGCTGGTTGTGGGACGTGGACTTCACCTCCCTGCGCGGGACCGGCGTCGCGCAGGTGTCCGGCGTGCGCGCCTGGGACATGGCCCTGCGCCTCGCATACGACCAGGTGCCGGTCTCGCAGACCGACACCGACATCGAATCCGCGTTGAACCTGTTCGTGCATGCGAACCCGGGCACGCCGAAACACATCTACTGCACGTATACCGCGATGCTCAAGGTGCGCGCCGCGCTCGGCCGCATCGCCGACGTGGCGGACGCCGGCGTGGGCGAATAGGACGAAGGGAAACGAGGAACAAGACATGGGCAAGGTAATCGACGTGATGTCCCTCTACCCGAAGGACATGAACATCTACGGCGACTCCGGCAACGTGCTCACCATCACGCGCCGGCTCGCGCTCTACGGCTACGAGCCGCGCGTCACCGCGTACAACCAGGGCGACGAATGGCCCGAACACGTGGACATGATCCTCGGCGGCGGCGGGCAGGACACCGGTCAGAAGAAGATCGTCGACGACTTCTTCCGCCGTGCCGACCTGCTGCGCGCGCTCGCCACCGACGGCGTGCCCATGCTGATGATCTGCGGCATGTACCAGCTGTTCGGCGAATACTTCGAGACCGTGGACGGCACGCGCCTCGACGGCATCGGCGTGATCCAGGCGCACACCGTCGGCCGCGACGTGCGCATGATCGGCAACCTCGTCGAGCACTCCGACGAATTCGGCGACATCATCGGCTACGAGAACCATTCCGGGCAGACGTTCCTGCGGGCCGGGGTCGCGCCTCTCGGCCACGTCGACCAGGAGGGACGCGGCAACAACGGCGAGGACCATACGGAAGGCGCGCGCATGAACAACGTGATCGGCACGTACATGCACGGCTCGCTCCTGCCGAAGAACCCCGCCATCGCAGACTATCTGATCCGCGTGGCCGCCGAACGCCGCTACGGCGAATTCGGCACCGCCGACCAGACCGAGGAACAGCGCAGGGAGCTTGAGCACATCGACGAGATCGCCGAGCAGGCACGCAAGGTGGCCGCGGCGCGACCGCGGTAGTAGGCTTAGAGCGTACGTGCGCATGGCAGCGAGCCGTGCGCGACCTTCACGAAGGAGGGACATCATGGCAGACTTCGATTTGGGTGACGGCCTGCGCAAGGTCGTGCTGGCGGGCATCGGCGCCCTCGCCACCGGATACGAGAAGGGCAGCGAGCTGGTCGACGACCTCGTCAAGAAGGGCGAGCTGACCGTCGAACAGGGCAAGAGCCTCAACACCGAGCTCAAGCGCAAGGTGGGCGAGTCGCTCGTCAACAACGCCGCCAAGGACGACGAGAAGCGCGCCGCCAAGGCCGCGGACGCCGCCGATCCGGCCGAAACGCCGGAGGAGCCGGCGGACGAGAAGGCCGACGAGGCCTGACCGTCGAAGCTTCCCATCCGATTGCGCTGACGACCGTCGGCGGATGAACCCTCGTCCGTGTGGGGGATTCCGCCGACGGTCGCCGCGGTTCAAGCCCGATCAAGGAGACGTATCGTGACGAATACGAAGCCCACGTCGACAACAGAGACGAACGGCGAACAGGCGGGGGCCTCGCCGTCGCGGTCGTCCGAGACGGCACAGTCGTCCGAGGCCGCGAAGTCGTCCGAGACGGCGCCGTCCGCGGAACGGTCCGAGCGGCAGTCCGCCGCGTCGCACATCTCCCCGGACATCCCCGTGCCCGTGCCGGTGTGGGACACCGCCCAGAACGAGACCATCGGACTGTTCGGTCCGCGCCGCGACGACTTCGCCGCGCGCTACCATCTCACGCGCCGGGGCAAGGCCAAACGACTCGCGCAGATCGTGCGCATCGTCAACCATTTCGACGCGCTCAAAGGCCTCACGCCCGTCAAGATGCGCCTCATGTTCGAGGCGCTCGGACCCACGTTCGTCAAGGTCGGCCAGATCCTCTCGATGCGTTCCGAGATGCTGCCGCAGAGCTTCTGCGACGAACTCGCCAAACTGCGCGCTGACGCCGACCCCATGCCCTACGAGACCGTGCTCGACACGCTCGCCGCCGAATACGGCAGGCCCGTGGACGAGATCTTCTCGCATATCGACTCCAAGCCGCTCGGCTCCGCCTCGCTCGCCCAGGTGCATCGCGCCACGCTCGTCACCGGCGAGGACGTGGCCGTCAAGGTGCAGCGCCCCGGCGTGCGCGAGACCATGGCGCAGGACGTGTCCATCATGCGTTCCATCGCCAAAGGCGCCACCAAAGTGTTCCGCAACACGCAGATCGTCGACCTGAAAGGCGTGGTCGAGGAGCTGTGGGACACGTTCCAGTCCGAGACCGACTTCCTCGTGGAGGCGCGCAACCTCGCCGAGTTCAAACGGTTCGCCGCGCCCTTCAAATACATGGACTGCCCGACGCCCTACCCGGACCTGTGCACCGAGCACGTGGTCGTCATGGAATACGTGGAAGGCATCTCCGTCTCCCATCCGGGCAAGCTCATCGCCGCCGGCTACGACCTCAACGACATCGGCACCAAGCTCGTCGACAACTACGCCACGCAGATTCTCGACGACGGCTTCTTCCACGCCGACCCGCACCCGGGCAACATCATCATCCGAGGCGGGCAGATCGTGCTCATCGACCTCGGCATGACCGGCCGGCTCGACGCGAAGACGCGAGCCGTGATGAAGGAGATGATCTTCGCCGTCGCCAAACAGGATTCGCCGCAGCTCGCCGACGGGCTTCTGCGCTTCGCCGGCGCCGAAGCGGATCCGGCCGACTATCCGTCGCTGCTCGCCGACCTCGATACGATCGTCAAGGAATACGGCACCGTCGACCTCGCCGATTTGGACATCGCCGCGTTCATCACGGCGCTCACCAACCTCGCCACCCGGCACGGCATCGAGGTGCCGAGCACCGTCACCACCGTGGGGCGTGCGCTCGTCACGTTGGAGGGCCTGCTCGACGAGTTCATCCCCAACGTGAACATGATCGAGATCATCTCCAAGCACATCGCCACGTCGAAAAGCCCCAAGCAGATGGTCACGGACGAGCTGAAATCCCTGGGAGTGGAGGGACATGAGGCGCTGCACAGCGCGCTCGGCGCGATGAGCGAGCTCAACGTGGCCGCCCGCATGCTCACCCGCGGGCAGCTGCGCACCAACATTGAGCTCGTCGGCTCGCAGGAGCCGTTCCAGCTGCTGAGCGACATGGTGAACAGGCTCACGATGGCGCTGATTGTGGTCGGCCTGTTCATCGGATCGTCGATCGTGTACTACGCGGGCATGAAGCCGATCATCTTCGGCATCCCGATCGTCGGATTCATGGGATACGTGGTGGCGTTCGTGCTCGGATGCTGGATCGTCGCCGACATCTACCTGAAGGGCCGCAAGCAGAAGCGGCGGTAGGCCGTCAGCCGGCGAGACGGTTGGAGATGAGGCGGTTGAGGCTGATGTGCTGTTCGGCGGCCTCGATGCTCAAGGAACGGTGCAGCTCCGGGGGGATGCGCACGAGGATGCGCCCGGAGAAGCGGCGTTCCGACAGTGGTTCCGGCGCCTCCTCGCCCGCCTTCACCAGTCGCGTGACCTCGGCCTCCGCGGCGTTGCGGATACCGACGAACGCCTCCAGCTGCGAAGCGCTTTCGAACGTCACGTCCGGCAGTTCGGCGCATGAGGCGACGAACCGTTCGGACTTACCGTCCCAGCGGATGCGGTAGGCGTAATGGTTGACGTCCGGGACGGTGGTTTTCGGGTTGGCGCCGTCCGCGGCGGTGGTGTCGGCGGGGGTCTTCCGTGACCCGGTGTTCTGGGATTCGCTCATATCGGTGATGATACCACCGATATGAGCGCTGGGGTGCGGGTGTTGGATGGGGCGACGTTCGTGGCGATGATTGCGTACGGGGTATCTCTCCCCCAGTCCGCTGACGCGGACAGCCCCCTCGTCAGAGGGGGCCGGGAACCGCTCGCCCTAGAGGGCTGTCACGCGCGCTTGCGGCTCGTGAAGGTGAGGGTGATGCCGGCGGCCGTCAGCATCACCGTCGCGGCGATGATCGCGGCCACGCCGGCGCCGGTGGCGCTCAGGCCGGTCTTGCCGTTGCCGTCGCTCTTGCCGGTCTGCGGTTTGTTTCCGGCGTCGCCGTTGCCGTTCGTGTCGCCAGCCCCGTTGTTGTTGTCGCCGTTGCCGTTGTCTCCGCTTTTGTCGACGGTGACGGTGACTTGGGTGGTGACGGTCTTGTCGCCTTCGGTGTAGGTGACGGTGACGGTCTGCTGTCCGGCCTTGTTCGCGTCGAACCCGCTGACCTGGTAGGCGCCGGCGTCCAGGACCTTCGCCGATCCGTTGCTGTAGTGGGCGGTGACGGTGAGCTTGAGCTCGCCGCCGAGAGCGATGTGGTCGCTCGCGGCCTTCGCGTCGATCGACTCCAGCGTCACGCCCGGCTGAGGCTCCGGCTCGGTGTTCTCGACCTCGCCGGCGACCAGCGGGTAGAAGGTGATCTTGTCCACGTTCGGCGCGACGCCCCACGAGACCGCGGCCTTGCGGGAGCCGACCTCATCCCAGTTGCCGAGGGTCAGGTCGCCTCCGGCCGTGGTCACGTTCACCGAACGGTTCATAAAGTGCTTGTCGGTGTACGTGTAGCGGAACGCGCCGCGTGCGATCTCCTGGCCGTCGGCGCCGCCCTGGCGCACCTGCAGGCCGAGGTCGACGATCTGCGGGTTGTAGGAGTGGCTGCCGATGAACGCGTCGTTGGAGAAGCTCACGACCATGTCGTAGGTGCCGGCCGGCACGCCGGACACGGTCATCGCGCCCTTGTCATTCTGGATGACGGTGGGCACGTGGTCCGCGGTGGCCTCGACGCGCGTCTGGTCGCCGTAGCCGGCCTTGCCGCTTTCGTTGGTGACGAACTGGTTGCCCAGGCCGGTCACGAACGCCTTGCCGCTCGCGTCGGAGGAGTCGTCCTTGGCGACTTTCGCACCGCCGGAGAGCTTGGTGTTCTCGGCTTCGACCGTGATGGCCTTCTCGTCGGAGTCGGCGGCGCGTGCCGTCGTGACGCTCTGGACCAGCGTGCCGGCCGCGCCTCCCAGCGTGATGCGGTTGATGCCTTCGGACAGGGCGACCTTCACGCAGGAGGTCTGGAGTCCGTCGACGCCGGCGGTCAGGGTAGCGGCCTGCTGGCCGTTCACGGCCAGCGCGATCGTCGCGCCCTTGGCGGCGTGATAGGAGACGGCCACCTCGTGGTAGCCGGCCTGCCAGGCGTGGGCGAACACGTCGGCGGTGCCGCCGTTGAGATCGGCGAAGCCGTTCGTGCCGTCACCCGAGTAGGAGAGCTTGGCACCGTCAGACAGGCGGATGTCGGACGCCGGGTAGGTCACCTGATCGACGGGGGAGTCGCCGCCCTTGGAGACCTGGTAGAGCAGCAGCTTGTCGGACTCGTTGTCGAGGTCGGTCGCTTCGACGGTGATGGAATGCTCGCCCTTGGTGAGGCCGTCGAGCACGATCTCGGCGCTGCCGCGGTACTTCCACTTGGCGGCGTCCTTGAGCGCCAGCTCCGCGGGGATTTCCAGGTCGCCGGCGGCCTTGCCGTCGACGCTCACGTGGTTGACGCCGGGGAAGCCGGCGGGTGCGGTGATGAGCTGGAGACGGTAGTCGCCGTCCGCCGGCACGTCCACCTTCCAGGTCATCTTGGCGCCGTTCTTGAAGTTGCCGACGTCGGCGTTGCCGGAGAACATGAAGTTGCCCCAGGAGCCGGTGTTGTCGCTCTTCGTGTAGGACCGGGCGCCGTCGGTCAGCTCGGTGTCCTCGGCCTCGATCGTCTGCAGCGAGCGGCCGTTCGCCGCGTCGTCCACGGCGACGGTGGTGTCCTGGTGGGGGGTGACGACGAGCTGGTAGGAGGCGTAGCGGTCGACGCTGACGGTGGTCACGTCGAGGGTGCCGTCCTTGACTTCGGCGTTGGAGACCGCATTGACGACGCGAGGCGTGGCGGCCACACCGTCGGGGCCCGTGTAGGCGTTCTCGCGCACGGCGACGTCCACGTGGTCGCCGAACACGTCCGGGTCGAGTCCGGTCAGATGCACGGTCACCGGCACGTCCGCGCCGATCTTGGTGCTGTCGTTCGCGCCTCCGTACAGCACGGTGGCCTTACGGTTCGTCTTGTCGATCGCGGCGATGCCCTGCAGGTTGTCGACGCTGTCCGGGTGCTCGCTGGTCACCTTCACGGTCTGCGTGCCGCGCAGGTCGCCGTACCACTTGTACATCCACCAGCCGCCGTTGGCGCTGTTGGCGCGGGCCATGTTGTCGTTGAGGTTGCCCGCGTAGTTCCAGTAGGCGGTCTGCGCCTGCACCTTCGTGCCCTCGAACATGCTCATCCACTGCACGAGCTGGCCCGGCACGGACATGTCGCGCAGCTCGCCGAACTCGGAGATGTTGATGGCGCGCGGGGAGATGCCGAGCTCCTTCTCGAACCCGCGGTACTGCTCATAGTGGCTGCGGTAGTTCTTCAGCGAGCCGTTGCCGAGCTCATGCCAGACGGTCACGTCCGGCAGGGTGTTCGCCGCCTTGGCGCTTTCGAGCAGCGTCTTGGTGCGGTTCGCGCGCCACACGCTGTCGCCGGGGCCGGCGATCAGCGCGTGGTCGGCGGTCGGCTTGACGCCGTTGACGTTGGCCTTCTCGCCGCTCTTGTACTGATTCCAGACCTTCTGGATGGTCGCGTAGGCATCGTTCCAATCGGTGAGGAACTGCTTGTAGATCGCGGCGTTCGCGTTGTCGCCGGAGGCGTACCAGTTGCCGCCGTCCGGCTCGTTGAACGGCATGAAGACGATGTCGTCCGGGTGGGAGGTGTTGGCGAGGATCTTGTTCATCACCACTTCGAGCACTTCGTCGAAGTCCCAGCGGCCGTTCGCCTGGCCGTCGGCGTAGGTGCCGTAGGAGGCGTCGTTCGGGTCGACGTCGAGCTTGTAGGTGCGGGTGTCGCCGGGGCGCTTGCCGCCGTTGTACGACCAGTCCGGGTACCAGTCCTGCAGGTTGACGACGAGCTGTTCGCCGCCGTTGGCGAAGAACGAGTTCTCCACGGCGAGCACGTCGGCGCTGGGGTGCTGCAGACCGTCGGCGGGCTTCTGCGAGGTCACCTGGACACGCGCGCCGTCGAGGATCGCGTCGGTCGGCGAACCCTCGTCGCCCAAGCCGTACAGCATGCCGGAGGCGCCGCCGTGGAAGTCGCCGGTCTCGGCCGCATAGTCGGCGGTGATGGTCTGCGCCGGCTTCGGATTGTCCTGCGCCTGGGCGCTCGCCGTCGTGACGCCGCCGATGAACAGCGTGGCAAGCGCCGCGGTCGCCCCGAAGGCCGATCGCAGTATGCGTTTCGTGATGCTCATGATTCCCTTTTCCTCGTTGACTTTCCTCGTTGACTGGTTGGCGCCGTGGCTCCCACATCGAACCGCGCCAACGATTCCCACATCGAATCGCACCATCGATTCTACGCGCGTAGATAGATGACGCAAATCAGCGCGATATGCGCGGCGTGTTATCTGCCATAACGAGAACGCCGCTATGGTTTACTGGCGTAGAACACGCGCATCGGCGATCATGGTCGATGACGTGCGGCAAGGTGAAACGGCAGGCGGAGCCGCCATGGGCCACCGGGCCGGCGGCCCGGCGAATCGGCGGAACATCAGATCGGCGGAACATCAGGGAGGCGCAATGTCCGGAACCGAACGGCGGGGCGAGACGGCACGGCCGAACGGAGAGACGACGGCGGGGAAAAGCCGCCGCCGCAGGGCCACCCGCGCCGACGTCGCGCGTCTTGCCGGCGTCTCGACGGCGGTGGTCAGCTACGTGTTCAACGACGGCCCGCGCCCGGTCGCCCCGGAGACCGCGCAACGGGTCCGTGCCGCGGCCGAGAAGCTCGACTACCGCACGAATTCGGTGGCGCGGGCGCTGAGCACCGGCTCGTCGCGCACGCTGGGTGTCGTCGTGCCCGATCTGTCCAATCCGTTCTTCTCCGACGTGTACGGCGAACTGGAATCCATCGCCTCCCGCAGCGGGTATTCGGCGATGTTCATGGCATCGCACCAGGATCCGGACAAGGAGCGGGACCGCATCGCCCGGCTCATCGCCCGTGAGGTGGACGCTGTCATCGTCGCCTCGGCACGGCCCTCATCCGAATTGGCGTCGATTCCGCGCCGGGAATGCCCGTTCGTCATCCTCGACCAGACGAAGCCGGTGCCCGGCGCGAAATGCGTGTCCACCGATTTCCAGTCGGCGGTGGAATCGGCGGTGAGACACCTGCTCGCCCACGGCCACACCTCGATCGCCATGCTGTCCGGCAAAGCCGGCGACGGGCTCGACGATCCGCGCATCCAAGGGTGGCGGCGCGTGCACGACCAGGCCGGCGTCGCCGCCGGTCCCGTCGTCGATGCGGGATTCACCCGTCAGGGCGGCTATAAGGCGATGCTCGCGCTCCTGGATTCCGGCAGGTGCCCGGACGCCGTGTTCGCCGATTCCGATCTGGAAGCGATCGGCGCGCTGCGCGCGCTGCACGAGCGGGGCGTGCGCGTCCCCGAAGACATTGCCCTCATCTCGTTCGACGGTACCGTGGATTCCGCGTTCAGCTGGCCGCCGCTCACCGTCGTCCGACAGGACGCCCACGCCATCGCCGAACGCATCTTCCGCGCGGCCGTCGAACCCGACCGCGCGCCTGACCTTCAGCTGGTCGCGGCGTCGCTCGTCGCCCGCCGCTCCTGCGGATGCGGTTGCGACGTCGATTCGCGCACGATGAGCTCGCCGGGCAACTCCGTGTAGCGTGTCCAATTGTCGGTGCGCCCGCGCCCGGCCACCACGTCGTCGATCTGGGCGGCCAACATGTCGAACGCGACGCTGCCGGCCCGACGGAAGTCCTGGCGCACGGTCGTCAACGCCGGGTTCCACACCCTGGCGAGCGGATGATCGTCGAACCCGACGACGCTCACATCCTCCGGCACTCGGCGGCCCACATCACCAAGCCCGCGGATGACGCCCATCGCGACCTCGTCATTGCCGGCGAAGATCGCAGTCACGTCGCGGCGCGTGCCCAGTTCGCGTCCGATCTCACGTCCGCTGTACGGGTCCCACGTCGCCATCACCGGCTCCGGTGCGAACACGCCCGCCTCAGCCAGCGCCTGCCGCCAGCCGGACAGTCGGCTGTAGCCGCCCGAACCGCCGGGAATCGCCACATGGACGACGGTGCGGTGTCCGAGCGAGAGTAGATGGCGGGTCACGTCGCGGCCGCCGTCGTTCTCCTGCAGCGAGACCTGCGCGACGTCCGGATTGCGGTCGCCGGCGACGAGCACCACCGGCATGTCTGAGGGGAAGAACGTGGACGCCTCGGCGCTGGCCGCGTCGTAGTTGAGCAGGATCGCGCCGACCGGGTTCTGGTCCAACGCGCGGCGCACACTGCGGCGGATGTCGTCGCGCGACTCCCCGGTGATCATGTTGATGTTCAGCTGGTATTCGTCCTCGCGGGCGCGCAGTTCGATGCCGTGCAGCATCTCCGACTGTCCGTACAGCGTGGTGTCGGTCGTCAGCACGGAGATTAGACGCGTGCGCTCCCTGACCAGCGCGCGGGCGATGGGGTTCGGACGGTAGTCGAGCAGTTCGATCGCCTTGGCGATGCGCTGGCGCTTCTCCTCGCTGACGCGCTCGCGGTCGTTGAGATAGCGGGAGACCGTCGGCACGGAGACGCCGGACAATGCCGCGACGTCCTTGATCGACGCGGTCTTCGCGCGGTTCGCTGTTCTAGGCATCGGGATTCCCATTTCGTAAGGTCGTTCATCGGTTCCGGAAAGCGGAATCGTGTACACGGTAGCATGGCGGCGTCATGACGCCGTTGACGGCGGACGGCCCGGCCGCGATCCGTGGGGATGCGGCCGGGCCGTCCGGTGTTGTGCGACTGGGGCGTGGGCTGACGTGACGTGGACCGCGCGTGATGCGCGCCACGTGCCACGTCACCCCACGCCTGACGCGACGTTACGCGCGCTTGCGGCGCATGAGGGCGAGCGTGACGCCCGCCGCGGCGATCGCCACGGCCAGGACCGCGGCCGCGGCCACGCCGGCGCCGGTGGCGCTCAGGCCGGTCTTGCCGGTCTGCGGCTTGTTTCCGGCGGCACCGGAGCCGTTCGTATCGCCGGTTCCGTTGTTGTCGCCGGACCCGTTGTCGCCCTTCTTGTCGACGGTGACGGTGGCCTGGGTGGTGACGGTCTTGTCGCCTTCGGTGTAGGTGACGGTGACGGTCTGCTGTCCGGCCTTGTCCGCGTCGAACCCGCTGACCTGGTAGGCGCCGGCGTCCAGGACCTTCGCCGATCCGTCGCTGTAGCGGGCGGTGACGGTGAGCTTGAGCTCGCCGCCGAGGGCGATGTGGTCGCTCGCGGCCTTCGCGTCGATCGACTCCAGCGTCACGCCCGGCTGAGGCTCCGGCTCGGGCTCATCGGGCACGGCGTCCTTGTTGGCGACCTCGCCGATCGTCACCGGGTAGAAGGTGATCTTGTCGATGTTCGGCGCGACGCCCCACGAGACGGCGCCCTTGCCCGTGCCGGCCGGATCCCAGTTGCCGAGCGTCAGCGCGGAGCCGTCGGTGATGAACTCCAGCGAACGGTTGAGGAAGCTGGTGTCCGAGTACGTGTAGCGGAACGCGCCGCGCGCGATCTCCTGTCCGTCGGCGCCGCCCTGGCGCACCTGCAGGCCGAGGTCGACGATCTGCGGGTTGTAGGAGTGCTTGCCGATGAACGCGTCGTTGGAGAAGCTCACCACCGCCGTGTACGTGCCGGCCGGCACCTTGCCTGCGGGGATCGTCAGCGTGCCCTTGTCGTCCGTGTGGACGGTCGGGGTGTTGTTGGAGTCCTTGACCACGACGCGGGTGCGGTCGCCCATGCCGTTCGGGCCGGTCTCGGCGGTCTCGAACTGGTTGCCGAGGCCCGCCACGAACTTCTTGCCGCTCGCGTTGGAGGCGTCGGAGGTGACGACATTCGCGCCGCCGCCCAGCGTGGCGTCCTCCGCCTCGACGGAGACGACGGACTTGTCGGTGTCGGAGGAGGCCGCGCGCGCCGTGACGATGTCGCGGACGAGCACGCCGTCGCCGGCGGTCAGCGTCAGACGGTTGATGCCTTCGGACAGGGCCGCGCGCACGGTGGTGGACTGCAGGCCGTTGTACTGCGCGGTGGTGTCGAGCACGGTCACGCCGTTGATGACGAGCGTGAGCTTCGCGCCCTTGGCGGCGGTGTAGTCGAGGGTCACGTCATGGTAGCCGCTCTGCCAGGCGTGCGCGAACACGTCGGCCGAGCCGCCGGCGAGCGAGGCGAAGCCGTCCGTGCCGTCGCCGGCGTAGGAGAGCTTGGCGCCGTCCTCCAGACGGAACTGGGCGGCCGGGTATTCGGTGCGGTCCGCGGCCGCGTCGTCACCGGTGCCGGAGACCTGGTAGAGCAGGAACTTGTCGAGCGTGTTATCGAACGCGGAATCGCCGTGCAGTGTGATCGCGTGGTCGCCCTTGGTGAGCTTCAGTTCGAGTTCGGCGCTGCCGTAGTACTTCCACTTGGCGGCGTCCTTCATCGCGAGTTCGGCGCCGAACGCGAGCCTGCCGGAGTCCTTGCCGTCGACGGTCACGGCGTTCGCGCCGGGGAAGCCGGTGTTGCCGCTGGTCACCTGCAGGCGGTAGACGCCGTCCGCAGGGACGGACACGTTCCAGGTGGCGGTGCCGCCGGTCTTGAAGCTGCCGACGTCGCCGTTGCCGGAGGCCATGAAGTAACTCCAGCCGGAGCCGGAGGGCGTCTTCGTGTACGCCTGTGCGCCGCCGGCGAGCTGGGACTTCTCGGCCTCCTGGACGAGCAGGGCCTTGCCGTTCTCCGCGTCGGTGACGAGCGTACGGTCCTGGTGCGGGGTGACGACGAGCTGGTAGGAGGCGTAGCGGTCGACGCTGACGGTGGTCACGTCGAGCGTGCCGTCCTTGACTTCGGCGTTGGAGATCGCGTTGACGACGCGAGGCGTGGCGGCCACGCCGTCGGGTCCGGTGAACGCGTTCTCGCGCACCTCGACGTCGACCTTGCCGCCCAGTCCGGCCTTGTTGAGTCCGGTCAGGTGCACGGTGACGGGGATGTTCGCGCCGGTGTTCTGCACGGCGTCGGAGTTCGCGTCGTTCGCGCCGCCGTACAGCACGGTGGCCTTGCGGTTCGTGGCGTCGAGCGCGGCGATGCCCTGCAGGTTGTCCTGCTGGTTCGGGTGCTCGCTGGTCACCTGGACGGTCTTCTGGCCGCGCAGGTCGCCGTACCACTTGAACTGCCACCAGCCGGCGTTGGCCGAGTTGGCCCTCGCGGCGTTGTCGGACAGGTTGCCCGCGTAGTTCCAGTAGGCGGTCTCGGCCTGGACCTTGGTGTCTTCGAACATGGACTGCCATTGGATGAGCTGGCCCGGCACGGACATGTCGCGCAGCTCGCCGTATTCGGTGATGTTGATCTTCAGCGGGCTGATGCCGTGCTTCTTCTCCAGCGCGCGGTAGGCGGCGTAGTGGGAGCGGTAGGCGTCGAGGCTGCCGCGGCCCAGTTCGTGCCAGACGAACACGTCGGGCAGCGTGCCGGAGGCCTTCGCGTGCTCGAGGAACTTGTCGGAGCGGTTCGCGCGGTACGCGGAGTCGCCGGGGCCTGCCACGCGGGCGTGGTCGGCGGTGGGCTTGACGCCGTGCACGTTGGTCTTCTCGCCGCTCTTGTACTCGTTCCAGATCTTCTGGACGAGCTGGTATTCAGCATCCCAGTCGGTCAGGAAGGTCTGGAAGATGGCCGCGTTCGCGTTGTCGCCGGAGGCGTACCAGTTGCCGCCGTCGGGCTCGTTGAACGGGATGAACGTGTACTGGTCCGGGTGTTCGGTGTTGGCGAGCACCTTGTTCATCACGATCTCGGTGACCTGCGCGTAGTCCCACACGCCGTCGCTGCCCTCGGTGTAGGTGCCGTACGACGGGTCGGACGGGTCGACGTCGAGCTTGTAGGTGCGGTTGTCGCCGGGGCGCTTGCCCTTGTTGTACGACCAATCCGGGTAGTAGTCCTGCATGTAGATCGCGAGTTCGTTGCCGCCGTTGGCGAAGAACTGGTTCTCCAGCGCCAGCGAGTCGCCGCTGGGGTGCTGCGTGCCGAACGGGGGCTTCTGGGACGAGTTCTCGACGCGCGCGCCGTCGAGGATCGCATCGGTCGGCGAGCCGTCGTCGCCGAGGCCGTACAGCGTTCCGGACGCGCCGCCGAGGAAGTCGCCGGTCTGCTGCGAGTAGTCGACGTCAAGCGTCTGTGTGGGTTTCGTGGTCTCCTGGGCCTGGGCGGGGAACACCAGCCCCACGCCCATCATCGCCGTGGCCGCCACCGCCGCCACGACCGCACTCCATCGTTGTCCCATGCTTCCTTGCCTCTTTCTACGGGTGAACCGTTGCTTCGGGGTCTTCCGCCCCGCGCTCGCCGCCACACTGCGTCTCGACGAACACGGCCAGTGTATATCATAACGTTTTCACGAGCAAATCGAAAAATCACGCAAAGGAACGCAGAATCATTGGAATCATTGCGTTTACGGCGTCCGTAATCATCGGAAATCGCCATATGAAAACGTTATTGCGAATAACAACGCACCGTCGGCACCTGGCTTCGTCGCCCCCGTCGTCGCCGTCGCCGGGCCGCACGGCGACTCGCGTGCAGCCCGGTGCGAACGCCGGAAATCCGGGGAAGGCAGCCTGGTCCACGTCGTCGCCGGCGGGCCGTCACTGAGGTGCGTCGTGGCCGCGATGCCGCGATGCGGCCGCGGTCGATGCGGTGTCACGTCACGTTTCGGGACTTGCGTAATGGTACCGATACCATGTTGCTCGTCGCCACGGCGCGCGGAGTGTGCGTTGGTGTGTGTATGTCCGACAAATGGCGTGATTGCAGCGATGGTAGGTGATGCGTCACGTACCGTAGTTGCGGTTGCCGGTGCGTGCGATTTGCGGCGTTGCGATGCTGTCGATATGATATGAAATCGATACCACGAAATGTGCGACAGACCGTGTGGCGGTCCCGCTGCGGCGATGACGCAGGCGGGCGTCGACGGGCGCAAACGCTAAGGAGTGACATGTCGACCTTCACCTGGGGCGGTACGGCCCTGTCCCTGACCTTCGCATGGTCCGACGACGAGCCTGTGGCCGTCGCCGGACTGCGCACGGACGCCGTGGATGTCCGCTTCGACCACCGCCTGCCGCTGGTGGAGATCCTGGCAACGGGCACCGGGCACTGGCTCGCAAACGACCGTCTCGCCCACACCGATATCGGGCGCGCGCTGCGCTACGTGAGCCACGCCGCCACGCGCGACGCGCACGGCGACCATCTCGACGTGACTCTCGCCGACGCCGCGCTGGGACTCACCGTGACCGTCCACTACGATCTGCCGGACGGCGTGCCGATGTTCCGCACGTCGGTGACCGTCACGAACGACGGCGACGCGACCGACGCCGACTCGCCGGCGCTCGGCGAAGACGGCGCGGTCGTGCTCGAATCGGTGACGAGCTGGGTGTCGGCGTTCGGCGCGCCTGACGGCAAGGCAGCCGACTGCGATGCGTGGACGCTCATCGAAGGCGAGAACGAATGGCTGGGCGAAGGGCGCTGGCACGCCACCGCCACCCGCGACCTGTTCCCGCGCCTCAACCAGCAGATGACCGGTCATAATCCGCGCGGCGAGCACGCCGTCGTCAGCACCGGCACTTGGTCCACCGGCAAGCACACGCCGCTCGCCCTGCTTGACTCGCGTGAGCTGGGTCTCACCTGGCTGTTCCAGATCGAACACGACGCGGCATGGCGCTGGGAAGTCGCGCGCGACACCGAGGACGGCACCATCGCCCTCTCCGGACCGACGGACGTCGACCACGACTGGGTGAAACGCCTCGAACCCGGTGAATCGTTCACCACCGTGCCCGCATCCGTCACGCTCGCCCCCGACTTCGACGGCGCGACCGCCAACGTGACCGCCTACCGCCGCGCGATGCGCATCGAAAAGGCGGACAACGCCCGCCCGCGCGTCATCTTCAACGACTACATGAACACGATCAACGGCGACCCGACGACCGCCAAACTGCTGCCGCTCGTCAAAGGCGCGGCCGAGGTCGGCGCCGAGATCTTTTGCATCGACGCCGGCTGGTACGACGACACCGGCGACTGGTGGCCGTCCGTCGGCGAATGGTTGCCGTCGAGGAAGCGCTTCCCGAACGGCATCACCGAAGTCGTCGACGCGATCCGCGACGCGGGCATGATCGCCGGACTCTGGCTTGAGCCCGAGGTGATCGGCGTCAAATCGCCGATGGCCGTGACGCTGCCCGAATCCGCATTCTTCCACCGCCACGGCCGCCGCGTGGTCGAACAGGAACGCTATCTGCTCGACTTGCGCGATCCGGACGCGCGTCGGCACCTCGACGACACGGTCGACCGTCTCGTGAATGACTATGGCGTCGGCTACTTCAAGTTCGACTACAACGTCTCGCCCGATGCGGGCACCGATTACGACGCCGACAGCGCCGGCGACGGCCTGCTGGGGCACAATCGCGCGTACTGCGCGTGGGTGGAGGGCCTGCACGCGCGCCACCCTGAGCTCATCATCGAGAACTGCTCGTCCGGCGGCATGCGCATGGACTTCGCGCAGACCTCCCGCTTCCAGGTGCAGTCCACCTCCGACCAGCAGGATTTCCGCCTCTACCCGACGATCGCCGCCGCCGCGCCGATGCTCATGACCCCCGAACAGGCCGGCAACTGGGCGTACCCGAACGCGAAGGACGATCCGGAGACGTTCGCGTTCAACCTCAACACGACGTTCCTCGGCCGCTTCTTCCTCTCCGGCTACGTCAACCGGATGAGCGACGGCCAGCGCACGCTGATCGCGCGGGCCGTGGACGCGTACAAGCGCGAGATCCAGCCGGTCATCGGCACGTCGGTGCCGTTCTGGCCGCTCGGCCTGCCGAAGTGGGACGACACGGTCGTCGCGCTGGGGCTGAAGACGCCGGAACGCACGTTCGTGACCGTCTGGTCGCGCGACGGCGAGGGCGGCGACGTGGCGCTCGCCCTGCCGCACCTGACCGGACGCGCCGACGTGGGCGTGCGCGCGTTGCTGCCGGTCGGCGACGGGTTCGCCGAGTGGCCGGTCGCGTGGGACGGCGCACGCGGCGAGGCCGTCGTGACCGTGCCGGCGGGCGGCGGGTACATCTCGCGCACGTTCGCGTTCGACGCGGCGTGAGTCTCGGTTTTCGCTGAAAACGGGCGGGGCCCGCATTCCATGTGAACCGGAATGCGGGCCCTGTTGCGTGTGATGGGTGGTCTACCCTTCAGCGGCGGATGAGCTCGATGAGGAGGGCGTGTTCGGGGGCGAGCTGCGGCAGGCGGATGCCCCACTGGGCGAGCGTCGCGCCGTCGACGACGATGCCGTCGTCGCTCCACCAGTCGAGCGTGGTGCGGCAGTTCGGGCTCGTCTCGCTTTCGTACAATGCGACGCCACCGAGCGGGCGCACCTGGTAGACGGCCGACTCGTCCAATCCGGGGAAGCGCGTGAGCCCATACGGGTATTCGCGCGACGTGGCGATGGCGGTGAACCGGTAGACCGCGTGCGAACGGTCGGGGGCGACGAGGCCGTCGACGCGCACGGCCGGGTCGGTCGTGTCCGCGTGCACGAGCACGCCCTGCGGGATCGCCGCGCGACGCGCCTTGTACAGGTCGATCCAGCGCCTGAGGCTCGCGAGACCCGCGTCGTCCAGCTTCATGATGTTCCATTCGATGCCGAGATGACCGAAGAACGCCATCGCCGCACGCATAGTGAGCGACGTGGCGCGACGGGTCGCATGGTTCGGGGATTCGGAGATGTGCTCGCCGATCATCTCCGGCGGCACGATGAGCGACGTGCCTCGCTGTATGTCCGCGCGTTCCACCGGGTCCGTGCAGTCGGACGCCCACACGCGCGAGCAGCGTTCCAGCACGCCCGCGTCGATGCGTCCGCCGCCCGACGAGCAGGATTCGATCTCGAGGCCGGGGTGACGGGCGCGCAGATGGTCGACGATCGCATAGAACGCCTCGGTCTGCTCATGCACGGCCGGACGGCCGGATGCAGGGGAGAGGGGTTCGGTGAGGAAGCGGTTGTGGTCCCACTTGATGTAGTCGATGTGATAGGCGGAGACGAGCGTGTCGATCGCCGATTCCACATACCGCGCGGCCTCGGGATTCGTCAGGTCGATGACCTGCTGGCTGCGCGCCTCGACCGGCAACCGTTCGGCGTTCGGTGCGAGCATCCAATCGGGGTGTTCGCGCGCGACGTTGGAATCGGGGCTGATCATCTCCGGTTCGAACCACAATCCGAACTCCATGCCGAGCGCGTGCACGCGGTCCGCGACGGCGGTGAGGCCCCGCGGCCACAGATCCTTATCCACCTGCCAGTCTCCGAGTCCCTTCGTATCGTCGCGACGGCCGGTGAACCAGCCGTCGTCGATGACGAACCGTTCGATGCCCACCTGCGCCGCACGTTCGGCGAGGGCGATGACCTTCTCCTCGCTTTGTGCGAAATACATCGCCTCCCACGTGTTGAGCGTGACCGGGCGCGGCCGGGCGGGGTCGGCGAGTTCCGGGTGGAAGCCGCGCAGGTAGGCGTGGAAGCGCGAGGTGACCTCGTTGAGGCCATCGCCTGCGCCGACGAGCAGCCGGGGCGCGCGGTAGGTCCCACCCGGCGCGAGCGTGATCTCGCCGGCGTAGGGGAGTTCGCCACCGCCGATCACGCCGTGCGTGTACGGCGTGCGTTCGGCGAAGACGGTGCTGTTCCCGCTGAACGCGACATGCGCCGAGAAGACGAGTCCGTGCTCGAAGCCGAAGCCGGGCACACCGGCGCTCAGCAGGGTGGCCGCGTTGAAGTCGGGGCGGCCCATGCGCGCGTTCTTCGCGAACAGTCCCTCGGTGAACGGCTGACGTTGGAACGCGCGTTCGCGCAGATGATGGCCGGTGCAGGTCTCGACCTCGCCGACCTGCGGCGGCAGGGGAATCACGGGCGTGAGCCGCGAGACGACGAGCGGCGTGCGCCCGGTGTTCGTGAGCGACGCGTCGACGCGGATGAGGCCTTCGTCGCCGATCGCGACGGTCGCGGCGAGGGCGAGGCCCGCCGCGCCGTCCGTCGCGGTGAAGCCGATCGAATGGTCGTCATGGTGCGTTTCGTCGACGGTCAGGCGCGGGAAGACCTCCACGCCGTCGCGGGATACCTGGATGGCGGGCGTTCCGGTCCATCCTTCCGCCTGCGTGGGCAGCAGGGTGGGGGACTCGCCGATGGACAGGCCAGCGTCGAGTGTCTGTGGGAACTGCGGATCGACATCCGGGAACGCGGGTTCCGCGGTGTGGCGGTCGTCCGCGGTGTGGGCCGCGTGGGTGCCGTGGTGTGCGTGCGTGGCGTGCGATGCATCCGTGCGGGTGATGGCGACGACGTGGGGGAGCCTGCCGTCGGCGAACCCCATGGTGAGACGGACGATGCGGCCGTCCGCTGCGGAAGGCGTTCCGGAAGGCCGTTCGGAAAGCTGTCCGGAAGGTTCCGGTTGGGTGATGGTCACGGCGTTCATGTGCATGGCATACCTCGATGTATCTGAGTGAAGCAGTGGTTCGACTGTGGCTCGACCGTGTGCGCGAGGGGCGGGCCGGATGCGGTCCGGACGCGCCGCGCCTGCGTGGGAATCGATACCAACGAGGATACAACGTGGAATCGGTACCACAAAATCGAAGTTGCGGAGTTCGCTGGATTTTGTAGGTGTGACGTATGGTGTGAAGCGTTGATAAATCAATATGTGCAACGTTTTACGTTATCGGTTTCAGGCAAACGTTATCATTCTGCGACACTCCATGAGTGGTTGACATGGAATCGATTCCACCTACAATTGCAGCTATCGGAACTTCCGAGGTCGCGGCATCGCAGTGATGGGTGCCGGATCCCGCCAACCAACCGATGGATTCGTCCCGTTGGAGGGCGGGTCGAGGATTCACATCAGGCATAAGGAAAGGCTCAATGATGAGGAACTGGAAGAAAGCGACCGCCATCATCGCGGGCGTCGCTGCCATGGGCATGATGTTCGCGGGCTGCGGCAACCCCGCCGCCGCAGGTGGCGACGACAACGTCGACACCTCCTCCGCCGACTACTGGCCGGCCGAAGACACCAAGCTCGACGGCGTCAAGCTCACGTTCTGGGCCGCCCAGAACTCGAACAAGATCCCGGTCAAGGTCATCAAGGACTTCGAATCCAAGACCGGCGCCACCATCGATCTGCAGACCATCCCGGACAACTACGAGTCCAACGTGCAGACCAAGATCACCACCGGCGACTCCCCGGATCTCATGTTCTGGCAGGCCGTGCCGTCCACGCTGGCCGGCTTCGTCGCCCAGGACAAGCTGCAGAAGCTCGACAACGCCCCGTGGCTGAAGAACTACGCGGACGGCATCGCCGACGCCGGCGGCAAGTACCAAGGCACCTACTACGGCGCCCTCGTCTCCGCCCCGGACACCGAAGGCGTGTGGTACAACAAGCAGGTCTTCGAGAAGGCCGGCATCACCGAGACCCCGAAGAATTGGGACGAGTTCATCGCCGCCGCCAACAAGATCAAGAGCTCCGGCGCCGCCGACTCCGCGCTCTTCGAGATGGCCGGCTCCCAGTGGGGCACCCAGTGGGCCGTGCAGGTCCAGCTCGCCGAAGCCGCCAAGGACGGCCTGTGGGACAAGGTCAACTCCAACAAGGACAGCTTCCAGGGCAAGGACATCCTCGGCGCCATCAAGGAGTACAAGCAGATGCTCGACGACGGCCTGTACAACAAGGACGCCGGCTCCGCGAAGGACACCGACCAGGCCCAGGCCCTGCTCGACGGCAAGACCGGCATGATCATTCAGACCAACTCGATGTTCAACGCCATCTCCGCCCTCGCCGACAACGACAAGACCAAGCTGGACGACACCATCGGCTTCTTCCCGATCTCCAAGGAAGGCAACATCGGCACGTCCATCCCGCAGCAGGGCAACTCGGTCGTCGCGTTCAAGACCGGCGACTCCCAGCGTGAGGCCGCGACCCGCCAGTTCATCCGCTTCTGGCTCGGCTCCGAGTACGAGACCTTCATCAAGGACCAGAACCTCGTCTCCATCCTCAAGGACGTCAAGACCCCGGACACCGTGCCGCAGGCCCAGCTCGACGCCTTCGCCGCCCTCAAGGATTCCGTCGGCTCCATGCAGTCCCAGGCCGTCGCCAACCCGGATCTCTACCTGAACCTCGCCAACATGGTCAACGGCACCCAGACCCCGGAGCAGGTCGCGAAGACCACCCAGGACCAGTTCGCCCAGATCGCCAAGGCCCAGGGCGTCAAGGGATTCTGATTCTGACCGGAACCCGATAGGTTCCATCTTCCACAGGCATCCGGCCGGGGCCTTCCGGAGCGCGGCCCACGCCGCCTCCGGGCTCCGGCCCCGGCCGGAATGCCGCAACACACATATATAAGGAAACGAATCTGATGACGACGACACACGTCTCGAAGTCCGCCCCGGTCAAGGGCACGCGGACTCTGGAGCGCAAGAACTACCCGTTGCGCTACATCGTTCCCGCGGGCGTCATGCTGCTGGTGTTCTTCTTCCTGCCCACGGTAATGAACTTCATCTACGCGTTCACCGACTGGTCCGCGTTCAAGAAGACCATCGACTTCAACGGTCTCGACAACCTCAAGCAGCTCTTCGAGAGCGGCACCCTGATGGCCGACATCAAGGTCACCCTCATCTACGCGGTCCTCGTGGCCTTCTTCCAGAACGTCTTCGGCCTGGCGCTCGCCGTGCTCCTCGAAAAGGACACGCGCCTCAACCGCTTCGCCCGTACCATGTTCTTCATCCCCGTGATCATGTCCGCCCTCGGCGCCGGCTACATCTGGCAGGCCGTGCTCAAGACCGACGGCGTCGTCAACCAGATCCTGAGCTTCTTCGCCGGCCACACCGTCGCCATCCAATGGCTCGGCTCGACCACGTGGACCATCGTGATCGTCACCATCATCCACGCATGGAAGTGGATGGGCTTCGCGATGCTCACCTACCTCGCCGGTCTCAAGACCATCGACTCCGAAGTGCTCGAAGCGGCCTCCATCGACGGCGCCAACGCGTGGCAGACCTTCTGGCAGGTCAAGTTCCCGCTGGTCGCCCCGGCCGTCACCTTCAACGTCGCGACCGCGTTGCTCGGCTCCATGAACTCCTTCGACATCGTCCAGGCCACCACCAACGGCGGCCCCGGCGGCTCCACCGAGATCCTGAACCTGTTCATCTGGCGTACGTTCGGCAAGGGCCTGTACTCCCAGTCGACCACGATGAGCCTCGTGCTCTTCATCATGGTGATGGTCATCGCCATCCCGCTCGTCATCTACCTGCGTAAGCGTGAGGAGAAGATCCTATGAGTAGCGCATCCTACAGCGAATCCGGTGTCAAGACCAACAGCCTCACCGTCGTGCGCAAGAAGTCGAAGGCCGGCGGCATCATCCACGCCGCCATCGTCATCCTGCTCATGCTCGTGTTCCTCGCCGTGCCGTTCTGGATCCTCATCGTCACCGCCGGCAAGACCCAGGCCGAGGCCGTCGTGCCCAGCATGGCATTGCCGAGCAAGTGGCACCTCATCGAGAACATCCAGACCGTCATCGTGCAGGGCAAGGTGTTCCCCGCGCTCATCGGCTCCCTGCTCGTCACCGTGCCCAGCGTGTGCATCTGCCTCCTCTTCGGCTCGATGGCCGCATGGATCTTCGGCCGCCGTACCTCCAAGGGCGTGGCCATGCTCTACGCGCTGTTCATCTCCGGCGTCATCCTGCCGCCGTCCGTCGTGACCATCATGATGCTGCTCAAGATGATCGGCCTGTCCGGCACCGCCATCGGCATGAACTGCGTGTACATCGGCATCTACCTGTCCGTCGTGATCTTCTTCATCACCGGCTTCATCCGCACGATCCCGCCGTCCCTCGAAGAGGCGGCTCGTATCGACGGTGCCAGCCCGATGAGGATCTTCTTCACGATCATCTTCCCGCTGCTCGCCCCGACGCTCGCTTCCTCGACGATCCTCGTGGTGCTGTACATCTGGAACGACATCTTCTACTCGCTGTTCATCCTGTCCGGCAAGATGAGCACCCTGCCGCTCAACCTCTACAACGTGGCGAGCGCGGGCCTGTACCTCAACAACTGGCACCTCATCTTCGCCTACATCATCCTGATGACCCTCCCGCTCCTGATCGTCTTCATCATCGGCCAGCGCAAGATCATCTCGGGTATCACTGGCGGCGCCGTGAAGTAAACAGCGCGGTGCGCTGTCTACAGGCGCCGCCGAGCGGCGACAGCCGCGAGGCAACGATGAGCCTCGCCTCAGGCGAGTCCGTAATTGCTGACCGGCGCCGTGAAGTGAACAGCCTCACCCCTTGGCTCCCCTTGCCAGGGGAGCTGGCGCCGAAGGCGACTGAGGGGTAGTTTCCGCCAGCCACCCACGATTCTCTCCTCCTCCATTCCCGAACGCCCCGACCCCGCATGGTCCTCCTCCTTCGCCTGCCGGGGGCGGGGCGTTCATTCTCTTTCCAACGACCTCCATCCCGCCCGATTCGCGTGATTCATGCGCGCCGTCGCGCATCGCCTATACTGGGCGCGATGGAAGATAGACAGGTTCACATGCCAAGACCCAAGGAAAAGCGCGCGCCGGTGATCAAGGACGTCGCCGCGCTCGCCAATGTGTCGGTGTCCACGGTGTCCCGGTATCTCAACGATTCTCCCCGCATCAGCGCCGAAAGCCGGGAGCGTATCGCACACGCCATCAAACTGCTCGATTACCATCCGAGCCGCGTCGCCCGCGGACTCGTCAACTCGGCGATGAAGTCGATCGTCGTGCTCACCAGCGATACCACGCTGTACGGTTCGGCGATGACGATTCAGGGCATCGAGGACGAAGCCCGCACGCACAACTATCCGGTGAGCATTTCGAAGCTCGCCGACGAATCGACCGAGGCGCTGCGCACCGCGGTCACGATGGTCACGGACCAGAATCCGAGCGGCGTGATCGTGCTCAAATACGACGCGCTCGCCGCACAGGCGCTGCAACTGCTGCCGGACACGGTGACGAAGGTGGTCATCGCCGGTGACCGCGAACCCGACCTCGACCAGATCGACCTGTGCGAGAACCGGTCCGGACGCGAGATCACGCGATACCTGCTGTCGCTCGGCCATCGCAACGTCTTCCACGTGACGATTCCGGGCGGTGGCGGCGGCTACAGCCGCACCGCCGGCTGGGAGGCCGAACTGCGCGCCAACGACAAGCCGATTCCGGACATGATGCACTGCTCGTGGAATCCGGCCGACGCGCGCGAGCTCGGCCACCGCGTGGCGCATATCGACGGGCTCACCGCCGTGTTCGCCGGCAATGACGAGATTGCGATGGGCCTGATCCGCGGGCTCGAGGACGAAGGCAAGTCGGTGCCCGGCGACATCAGCGTCGTCGGCTTCGACGACCATCCGCTCTCCTGCGTGTGGACGCCTCCGGTGACCACATACCGCCAGGATTTCCCCGCGGCCGGCCGTAAGGCCGTGCAGCTGCTGCTCTCGCGCATCGAAGCGCGCGAGAACGGCGAGGAGCTCCCCGCCCGATTCGTCGAACTCCAAGGCGAACTCGTCATCCGCGACTCCGCCGCCGCCCCGCGCGCGTAGGCGCGAAGCGGAAGCGGGTACTTGCATCCTTGGTTTTACGGCATGTTGAGCTGTCGAAAAACTCATAGGACTGCTTGAGCCTGTTCGTTGACAATGCTCATAAGGGTTTGCGGCATTTGATTGTTGTGTTGCGGTGTGAATGACACCGCAACACAACAATCAAATGCCGCTCAATTAAGCGAATTGCGATATTCATCAATTATCGGATCGACGGATTGTTGATCCTGTTGTTGCTTATAATCTGTTGTAGAATCAGACCAGGTTTCATCATAATCATCAAGGTATTCGTCTAAATAGTCAGTGGGAATTGGAGGTTCCAGCTCAGATATGTATTTATCTACTATATCATGTGCGCTTGAGCTATTAGGGCATTCATCCGCAAAGGAATAGATAGAATTAATATAGTCATTATATGCATCGCCAGCAATCTTCTCTTCATCTAAGAAACCATCATATTCATAGTAGCTGTCGACATTCATATCGGAAAAAACAGAATCCCAGTCAGGATCTTGGAGCAGATCGCGGATTCGGCTCTCTGAATACTCTTCAAGTGTAGATTGCATGTCTAAATCTTTATAGCTAATCAGTGAATTCATAATTTTCGCACATGGTTCAATGGTAAAATAATCAAGAAAAGCTTTCATGATATTTTCATCTTTAATCCACTTTGATATATGGTAATAGTTGAATAAGTCTTGGTTGCATATAAAGTCAACAACATTGCTCTCTAGAAGATAAGAATGAGGGTCTCTTAAATGAGGTGTTGTAATATATTCAAACGATTTGTCGACAGCCGCTTGACGATTGCTATCTAGTACGTGATATTTATATATATACCGGAGGTTGATATAAAGGTTTCTTTTATCATTAATCGAAATGATAACAGGATTGCGATCGATGAAAGATTTCAACCCTTTAGGGTCTAATCTTTCGACTTGCTCTATATAAACTGCATGTTTTGCTATTAAGATACGGGTTTCATTGGAGTTGTTGATGAAGTTGCGCAAGTAATCGACCACTGACTGGTTTATCGCTGCAATGAAGTACCCATCAGGTCTGCTTTGACGTATGAGCATTGAGTCGGTCAGTCGCTTTATGCTGTCCTGGTAGTTGTTTTTTGTGTGATCGGCGTTGGTATTTGATATAACTTCATCGTAGGCAGCTCGTAGTTGCTCTTCGTGAATGGCGTCGTCGCTAAGAGAGTATAGGCATAACATGAGAGTCCTATCTTCTTCTTGAAGATTGTTATTGAATTCATTGCTCCATACTAAATCTTGATTCATAAGAGAGTTGAAAACGAATCGTCCGTATTCGTCGACTGTTTGGTAATTGCGGTAACGACTTGGGTTGGTGATGAATTCAAGTAGACGAGGATTGAAACCGCTGCTGAAGAGAATCTTTCGATAGTTTTCCGGTGTGATCAACCAACTGCGAATGTTTTCGTCTTTAACTTGTTTTTTGATTGACGAAATGTAAAGTCTCGCTTTATCTCTTGCGGACATATTGTCCATATTAATTGTATAGAGCTGAATGTTTGCTTCCGAGTTAAGATAATCCGAGAAAGAGATATTTTTTTCGGATATGTCGCGGAAAATGGTAATGCGAGAGTTCATGATTATTTTCTTGTTTCTATTGTATTTGCAATAACGAAGCAAAGATTCAATTTCATTTGCTCTTGAATCGCTTATTTTGTAATAAGCATGACCAAAGCAGTCGTCTAGTATTATTGCTTCCTTCTTGTTTTTGTCTTGCGACATTGCTTTTTTTATTTCTGATATATCATCTTGAGATGAAACTCGAACTGTGTATCCTGATTTAAGCAGATGCCAGCACAACATGTGCGTTGTCGTCGTTTTCCCGACGCCTGGGCCGCCGACGATAAACACAGGTTTGTTGTTTTCAAGTATTTTTATGCAATCTAGATATTCTTTTGTCTCTACAAAGTATTCCTTATTGTCCTCGATTTCTGATATAAGTGCGGTTTCATCTATAAGACTGTTGTTCTGAAGGATTGATTTGATTACAGATTCAGATGTGATCCACAATTTTACATGCCTGCTTACGATGTCTGAGTATTCCGGTTGTTGAAGTAGATGTTCTATCTCATTTAAATCAATCACGTCTTCTATAGATTGTAGGTGGTATGGTTTAAGCATTGCTGCAATTTCTAAGATATTTTTCCTGGTTAAATCTAAGGAGGTGCATACAATATACCTATCGATAGGAGACGTGGAATCTATTTCTTGAATCTTCTTTATTTCATCATTGAGCTTATTTTTTAAGATAGAGAAAGATGACTTATAGTAGTGTTTGCACTGAACCACTATCTTTGTGGAGGCTTCGTTGTCGGTAATATCTATGCCGCCGTCTCGTCCTGTAGCATATGTTCTTAATTTTATATTTAATTTGCGCTCCAGTAGATCACGGCAGAGGGTCTCGAACTCTGTACTGTCGATGTTGCTGTACTCGTACATTAGGCTCCTTTCGCCTCATTCGGCTTCGTTGGCGTTCCATCTCTGCAGTGAGATGGTTCACGTCGTTTGCCGTCGATGATACCTTTGTTTCTTTGTTTTGGTGGCCTGCGCCCGTAAGGTGGCGTGGTTTCTATGACGGTGCTGTTGATTCTGCTAACTTTTTCTACTTGAGGCAGCTCGTCATCAGACGAGCCGCAGATAGAGGGCGGTGGAGCCGGGGATGGGGCGGAAGCCGAAGTGTGTGTAGAACGTGCGGGCGTCGTCATCGTAGGGCTCCACGATGAGCGCGCGTGAGCCGAGCTGTGCGCTGATGGAGCGCGCCCGGTTGATGGCGTCCTGCAGCAGCCTCCAGCCGAGTCCTTCGCCTTGGAACCGCTGATCCACCCCCAGCATGCCGAGCAGAATGGCCGGAATGCGCTCGGGAACATTGCGTCTCAGCCAGCCGCCTTGTACCGAGGATCGTTCCACGGTGTAGGCGCTGAGCGTGTAGAAGCCGGCGGTTTCACCTTCGGTCGTCGATGAGACGTAGACCACGGCGGTGCCATGTTCCGCGGCGGTCGGTGCTCGTCGCTCGGCCCACTCGTCGATGAGCGGGACGCCGCAGGAGAATCCGGTGCGGTCCGTTCCCGGAGGGAGTCTGAGCGGTCGTTGGAATCGATGCGTCACGCCCATTGCGGATCCCTCGCCATCAGGTCGTAGGCGGCCTGCGGGGCCGGCTCGTCCAACGCTTCGAGGAACGCGTCGAATGCTTGGGATTCCAAACGCAACGTGGTGGCATCCTCGATGTCGCGCCGGGCGGATTCCAGCAGGTGACGGGCCGTCCACTGCGTCAGCGTGCTGCCCGTCACCGCGGCGGCGCGCTCGATGAGACGGCGTTGCTCGTCCGTCAGGCGGATGTCCAATCGTGAGGTCTTCTGTTTCGTAATCGTAGCCATGACAGTATTGTACGGAGAAAATGCGTACAAGGCCAATGTGGGCGGGTTGCTGTCATCGGCTCTGGCGCCGGTAGCTTGTCGGTGGGGTTGTCCCTCGACGTGGGAACGGTGTTGTTTTGCGTCGAGGGGCAGGCGGGTGTGTTGGGTGATTTGGGGGTCTGGTTGGGGAATGGCGGAATTTCAATGGTTTTGGGATTCGGCTTTGTGTCCCTCGATGGGTGTCAATCGTTGTAACCGGGTTGAGGGGCAAGGGGGCTTGCCCCTCGATGGAGAAATGCGGGGATAAGACGTCGAGGGGCAAGGAATTGCGAGGATTGTTGTCCCTCGACGATGGAGGACGGTGTTTTGATGTTGAGGGGCAAGTGGTGTGCTCGGTTGCTCTCTGTGCATAGGTCTCTCCCCCAGTCCGCTTCGCGGACAGCCCCCTCGTCAGAGGGGGCCAAGAGGTAGATGCAGACTTGTGTCGCCTAGCCCCTAAGGGGCAGCGGGGTCGGAATATGATGAGGTCCCTCGCGCCAACCCGGTGCGAGGGACCTCTACTGTGTGGTGGCCTCAGTCGCTCAGATGCTCAGTCGCGGGTCTTGCGGCGGAGGATGAGGGTGATGCCGGCGGCGGCCAGCATCACGGCGGCCGCGGCGGCGACCGTGGTCACCGCGGAGCCGGTGGAGCTCAGCTTGCCGGCGTTCGAGGTGCCGGGCTTCTGCGCATTCGCGCCGTTGCCCGCGGAGCCGTTGCCGGCACCAGCACCAGCACCGGAACCACCGTTGTCGCCCGAGCCGTTATCACCCGAGCCGTCGCCGTCGCCCGTGCCGGGCTTATCCGGCTCACCCGGCTTGGCGACGAGTCCGGCGATCGCCTCGTTGAGGGCGCGGGTCGCGTTGGCCACGTCCGCCTGGGTGGCGTTCGGATTCTTCGCGACGTCCTCGGCGGCGTCGATCGCGGCGAGCAGCAGATCCCACGATTCCTTCGTGTAGTCGCCCTGCTTGCGGCCGTCCGTCGCCTTGGCGGCGGCGTCGGCGAGCTCGTCGCGCTGCTCCTTGGTGGCGGGCGTGTTCTCCGGCGTGGCCTTGACGAGTGTGCCGTCGGTCAGCGCCTTGTCCAGCGCGGCAGCCGCCGCGGAGACCTCGTCCTGCGTGGCCTTGTCGTTGTCGTACACGGCCTTCGCGGAGGCGACGACCTTCTGGAACGCCTTCCAGGAGTCGGTGGTGTAGTCCTTCTCCTTGAGCGCGGCGGCCTTGTCGAGCGCGGTCTTCAGCGCCGTCTTGTCCGCAGCCGGAGGCTCCGGGGTGACGGACTCGGGCGCGTGGACCTGCCATTCGACGGCGGCGGGGGAGGCGGAGCCGGAGGTGATGACCATGCGCAGCTTGGTCGTCTTCACCGGAGTCTTCCACGTCGCGTCGCTCCAGCCCTTGGCGTCGCCGGTGGCCCAGCCCTTGGACGGCGAGTTGGCGGTCACCGTGTACGTGGCGTCCGGGATGTCCGTGAAGGCGTTCTTCGCGGAATCCCAGTACTGGAGCTTCCACGAGGCGGGGATGCCGAGGCCGCCGTCATCGGAGGTGAACTGCACGCGGCTCGAATCGATGATGACCTCGCGGTCCCACTCGTAGTCGAGGCGCATCTCGCCGGTGTTCGGCCAGGTGCCCCAGATGTCCTCGTTCGCGTTGGTCGCGTCCGGGATGATCTTGCCGTCGTTGAGCGCGGCCACGCCCTTCGTCCAGCTCGACGCCTTCTTGTCCACGTCGGTGCCGACCGCGTCCTTCTCGATGTAGCCGGTCAGCGGCACGGACGTGTCGGACGGGATGTCGGCGGAACCGGCGGCGGACACGTTGCCGGCCTTGTCGGTCGCACGGTAGTACACGGTCGTGCGCGAGCTGCTCGGCGCGGCGATCGCCTCGCCGTCCTTGTACGCGGTCCACTCGCCGTCCTTGCCGATACGGTATTCAATCGAGGCGACGCCGGAACCGGTGCCGTCGTCGGCCTTGAGCGTGACCGTGCGCTTCGCCTTGTCCACCGTGGCGGTGACCTTCGGCGCGGCGGAATCGACCTTGCCGGAGGCCTTCGCGACGTCGGACACGTTGCCGGCGGCGTCGGTCGCGCGCGCCCACACCTCGACGTCACCCTGCGTGGTGATCGTCTGGACCGCGGCGTCCGCGTTCGAGGCGACCGTCTTCCAGTTCGCGCCCTTGTCGGTGGAGATCTCCAGCTTGGCGGCCGGCAGACCCGAATCGTCCGAGGCCTGGACGGCGGCGAACGGCGCGGTGGTGAGCCACGCGCCGTTGCCGGCGTTGGCGGCGAGCGAGACCTTCACGGTCGGCTTGGTCATGTCGGCGGCGGGCTTGTAGCCGTCCTTGACGGTCACGTCCACCGCGACGTTGCCGTTCACGCTCGCCTCGCCGGGAACGCCGGAGACGACGCCGTAGGCCTTGAACGTGCCGGCCTTCGCGTAGGAGGCGGCGTCGACCGGACGCCAGATTACGGGGGAGGCGACGGTCTTGCCGCCGTACGTCACGTCGACGGTGGCGGGCAGCTGCGGCGCGACGCCGGTGCCGGTGGTCACGCCGGCGGGCGCGGCGATGATGGGCGACTCATCGGCGGAGTCGACCTCCCACTCGGGCACGGCCACGGACGCGTAGCCGCCGTCCACGGCCTGACCGGTCAGATCGAGCTTCAGCGCGGTGGTGGTCACGGCGTCGAACGTGACGGTGTTCGGATGGTCCTTGCCGGTGGTCGTCGTGTAGGCACTCGGATTGGCGACGTCCTTCCACGTGCCGTCGGCGTCGAGGTATTGGAGACGCCAGGAGCCGGGCGCGCGCAGGGCGTTGGAGTCCACGTCGAACCAGACCTTGGAGGAGGAGACGCGCACGGAGCCGTCCCACTGGTAGATCAGCGAGTCGCCGGACTGCGACTGCGGGATCGAACGGTAGTTGGTCCAATGGTCCGGCGGCACGACGGCGGCGACGAGCACGCGGCCGTCATTGACGGAGCCCTTGTAGGCGGGCGTCTCGGTGAACGTGGCGCTCACCTTCGCGTAGGGGGCGACGTTGCGACTCGGCTGGGTCTTCTCGGCCTTGGTCGGGTGCGCGGTGGAGGTCATCTTGCCGTCCTTCCACGTGACCTCGTCGATGCTCACCGCGCGGCGGAAGTCGGTGCCGCCGGCCTTGTCGCCGGTGTGGTAGGTGACGTACCACTTGTCGCCGAACTGGAGCACGGACGGGTGCATCGTGGTGGCGGAGCCGGACGGCACGAGCACGCCCTGGTACGTCCACGGGCCGAGCGGGCTGCTGGAGGTGGAGTACTGGACGCACGCCTGGTAGTTGGATTCCACGCAGGTGGCCGCGCCGGAGCCGGGCTTGCCGCCGTCGTACACGTTGTAGTAGGTGTCGCCCTTATGGAACACCCATGCGGCCTCGAAGAAGCCCTTCGGACCGTTCGCGCCGGTCTCGGCGTCCTTCATCGTGTGCAGGTTCGGGGTGCCGTCGTCCTTGGTTTCGACCTCGGTGTAGGAGGTGCGGCCGGTTGCGGCGTCCTTCTTCATCTTGATGGCGAGCTGGGTGCCGAACGTGCCGAAGTGCAGGTAGCCGGTGCCGTCGTTGTCGACGAAGAACGCCGGGTCGATGGTTTCGATCTTCGTCTGGGAGGTGGTGAGCAGCGGCTTGCCGATGGCGTCCTTCCACGGGCCGAGCGGGCTCTTCGACTTGGCGACGCCGATGGCGAACGGGTCGAGTCCGGCCGCCTCGGAGGCCTTGTCCTTCACTGGGATGAAGTAGTAGAACCAGTCGTCGGACTTGTCGTTCGGGGTGCCGTTGTCGTCGGCGACGACCTGGCCGGCGTAGGCGCCGTCGCCGGTCGCCCAGCTGAACAGGTCGGCCTTCGCGACGGTCTTGTAGTGCGTCCACTTGCCGGCGTCGAGACCGTTCTGGTCGGTGACGTAGACGCCCCAGTCCTTCATGTTGAAGCTGCCGTAGTCGGGGGCGGCCTCGTCGTGTCCGGTGAACACGAACAGCTTGCCGTCGTAGGAGAGGGCTGCGGCGTCGGCCGAGTAGTAGTTCTGCGAGAGGTCGTTCGGGGTGTCGACGCCCTCGTTCTGGCCGATCGGGTTGCGCATGTAGCTCGGCAGCGCGCTGTTGTCGATCTGCGTGACGGTCACGTCCGGGTTGTTGTATGGCAGGTCGTTGTACGCGTGTCCGGCCACGCTGGGTGCGTTGTCGGCGCTGGGCGCGTCCGCGGCGAGCGCCGTGGGCGCGGCGATCAGGCCGCCGGCGAGCAGGGTGGCCGCGGCCACGATGCCTCCCGCGATCGACCGCCATGGGCGATTGCTGTGTGCGTTCATGTGTTTCGCTCTTCTCTGAGTGTGATGGACAGTTGCGATGATATCCGATTGCCGCGTTCGTCGCGGTTCGCTGTGGATTATCGCGGATTGTCGCGGATAGGGGACGACCCCGCCGGGGCGGAGTCACCGGTTTCCCGGTGCCTCACGTCCCAGCGGGGTCTGTCCGTCGCGTCACGTGCGTTGCCGCCTGCCGGCGTCACGCGGGTGACGCGACGGAGGTCAGCGGCCGGTGTCGCGGCGCTTGAGGGCGATGACGATGCCGGCGGCGGCCAGCATCATCACGGCGGCGACGGCAATGGCCGACACGGCCGCGCCGGTGGCGGCGGTGACGCCGCCGTTGGCCTTATCGGTCACACCGGGCTGGGAGGAGCCGGGCTTCTCCTCGGCCTTGGTGTTCCAGTAGGCCTTGTCCAGGGCGTCCTGCGCGGCGTCGATCTCGGCCTGGGTGGCCTTGTCGTTCGCGAGGACCTTCTTGGCGCTGGCGAGCTGCTGCTGCAGGGCGTTCCACGCCTCGTCGGTGTACTTCGCCTTGTCGGCCTTCTCGGCCTGGGCGA
The DNA here is from genome assembly GCF_056356875.1 of Bifidobacterium sp. LH_426. NCBI lineage: Bacteria > Bacillati > Actinomycetota > Actinomycetes > Bifidobacteriales > Bifidobacteriaceae > Bifidobacterium > Bifidobacterium sp. LH_426. Next base: position 155,589 of record NZ_JBKEVB010000004.1, on the reverse strand, counting down.
TGGACGCCTCGAGGTTCTTGCGGTTCACCGTCGTCTCGCCGGGCTTGCCGGGCTGGTCGGGCTTGGTCGCCGGGTGGGAGGCGAGGACCTTCTGGGCGTCCTCGAGCTGGGCCTTCGCGGCGTCGACCTCGTCCTGCGTGGCGTTCGCGTCGTCGTACACCTTCTGGGCGGCGGCGACGACCTTCTGGAAGTCGTCCCACGCCTCGGCCGTGTACTTGGACTCGTCGAGCGAGGCGGCGGCCTTGAGGGCGGCCTCCAGCTCGGACTTGTCCACCTGCGGCTGGACGGGCTCGTCCTTGGCGGCGTGCACGCCCCACTCGGCGACGGCGGTGCCGAAGGTGCCGGTGCCGGTGTGCGGGGTGAGCACGAGGCGCAGGGCGGTGGTCTTCACCGGGGCGAAGGTCACGGTGCTCCAGCCGTCGTTCTCGGTGGCCAGGGCGGCCGGCGAGTTGCGCACGGTCGTGTAGTCGCCGTCCTTCGTCGGGGCGACGTCCTTCCAGGAGCCGTCCTCGGCGAGGTACTGGATCTTCCAGGCGTCCGGAACCTCGAGGCCGCCCTTCGCGTCGTCGGTCTTCGCGAAGTTGGCCCAGTACTGGACGCGGCTGGAGTCGACGGTGACGGACTTGCCGAAGTCGTACTCGGCGTACATGCCGTCCTTCGCCTGGCCCCAGGTGCCCCAGACCTTGGCGTTCACGTCCTGGTCGTCGGTGGTGGGCCAGGTCTTGTCCACCACGACGCCGTCGTTGAGCTTGCCTTCGGCCTTGGACCAGCTGGCCTCGGCGGAGACGGAGGTCTTCGAGGCGGTCTTCTCGATCCAGCCGTCGGCCGGTTCGGGCTCCGGCTCCGGGGTGGAGGAACCGTTCGGGTCGGCGACCACGTGGACGGTGAGCTTCGCGTCGGCGGAGGACTTGTCGGCGGTGCCGGAGACCGTGTAGTCGCCGATCTTCGTCAGATCGATCGCCTTCACGTCGGCGGCGTTCCACTCGACCTTCTCGTCGTTCAGCATGCCGTTCGGGAAGCGGACCGGCACGGTGGTCGGCAGGTCGACGGACTTGGCGCCCTGGTAGACGGTCTGCTCGACCGGCTGGGCGGCGCCCACCGTCTGGTTGGCGGTGTCGGAACGGGCGGCGACGTGGGCGGTGGTGCCGCTCAGCGCGCCGGCGACGGTGCCCTTGACGTCGAACTCGTTGTCGGCGGCGAGCTGGTCGTCGGTCACCTTGCCCCAGGCGACGGCGAGGTCACGACGGGTGCCGTCGGAGTAGGCGGCGCTCACGGTGGAGGGCAGCTTGAGATCGGCGGCCTTGGTGCCGGTCTGGACCAGACGGTTGACCGTGTCGACGCTCAGCGGGTCGACGGCGTAGGCCTCGAACTCGGAGGCGCCCACGATCGCGCCCTTCGGGAAGACGACGCGCAGCTTGTCCGTCTCGACGGTGTCGGCGAACTTCACCTCGTTGCCTTCGTTCTGGTTGACCGTGTACTTCTGGCCGTCGGCCAGCTTCACGTCCTGCCAATTGCCGTCGGCATCGGCGTACTGGAGCTTCCAGCTGGCCGGCATCGGCACGCCGCCGCCGTCGGTCCAGAAGAAGATCTTGGCCTTCTTCAGCGGGACCTTGCCGGCCCACTGAAGCTGCAGCCACGGCTCGGCGCCGGTGTTGTCGCCCCAGTTGTTCCAGGTCTCGTTCGGCGTGTTCGTGTACACGACCTTGCCGTCGATGACCTTCTTCGCGTTGTCCTTCGGCTGGTAGCCGTTGGTGTAGCTCGCCGAGGCGGTGGACTGCGGCGCGACGTTCGAGGTGCCGTCGGACGGGATGCCGTGGACGGTGATCTGCTTCTCGCCGGTCAGCTCGCCGTCGGAGGCGGTGAGCTTGAGGACGTAGTCGCCCTCCTTGTTGAAGGTGACGGTGGTGCTGGCCGCGGAATCATCCACGAACTTCGCCACGCCGCCCTCGGGGCCGGAGACCTGCTCCCACTTGGTGGTGATGTCGCCGTCCGCCGGCAGGCCGTCGTCCTTCACGGAGCCGACGATGGTCGCGCCGGAGGAGGTGCTGGTGGAGACGTAGGCGTCGACCTGCGGTGCCTGGTTGGCGGTGGTGCCGGTCGCCTTGATGCCCGTGTTGTAGGCCTCGAGCTCCTTGACGCCCACGGCCTGGCCGGCCTGCGGGGTGAAGGTGACGCGGATGGCCTTGGCGTTCACCGCGTCGAACTGGATGCGGTTGTAGTTCGCGCCGGCGTAGGCGGGCGTGCGCACCTGGTTCGTCAGCGGCTTGAAGTCGGTGCCGTTCTCGCTGTACTCCAGCTTGTAGTTGGCGGGCTCGGCGTAGCCGGAGATCGTCTGGCTGGAAGAGCTCTGGTAGAAGTACAGGCGGATGTCGTCGATCGTCTGCTGCTGCTTGAACGTGACGGTGATGTCGTCCTTCTTGTTCGGGGAGCCCTTGGTGCCCCAGAAGGATTCCATCACGTTCTTGCCGTCCACCGCGTTGGTGGCCGGGTAGCCGTTGGTCTCGTAGGAGGCCTTCACGTCCGCGCCCTTGGCGAGGTCGGTCTGGCTCTTGGAGGCGGAGTCGACGTTCGCGCCGGACTTGGCGAACAGGTCGGTCACGCGCTGGTCGGCGGTGAAGGTGATCTGGTCGGCGGACTTGAGGTCGGAGCCGGTCGCGCCGGTGATCTTCGCGCCGGACTTGTCCTTGACCTCGACGGAGCCGGTGGACGGATCGTAGACGAGGTGCGCGAGCTTGTCGGACGTGAACGCGAGCTTGCCGCCCACGTACAGGCTGTAGCCGGCGGGGCCGCCGTAGTGGCTGCCGTCCTTGTCCCACACGATGGAGACGTCCTTGCCGTGGTAGCTCAGGTTGTTCACCGTGAAGTAGTTCCAGCCGGGGATCTCGATCGGGTCGAGCTCGATCTTGTCGTCCTCGCGCGGGACCATGCCGGCCACGTCCTCGACCATCGTCCAGTTCGTGGTGCCGAGCTGGGTGTGGTGGATCCAGGAGCGGTAGGTGATCTTGCCGCCGTTCTGCGCGGCGTCGAGGTTCTTGTCCTGGTTGTTGACCTTGCCGTCGCCGTTCAGGTCGCCGACGTTGTTGTTGTCCTCGTTCCAGAACTCGTTCTGGTCCGGGTACTCGTTGTTGCCGCCCTGGTAGTGGGAGAAGGCCACCCAGTACAGCAGCTTCTTGAACTGCTCGTTGGTGATGTAGCCGTTCTTGGCCGCGTCATAGTTGCGGATGCCGGCCGAGTAGACCTGCAGCAGCGGCTGGGCGTTGATGATCGAGAAGTTGTTGGAGCCCGGGAAGTTCAGGGCCGCCTTGTCCGCCTGGTTGGCGGTGAAGAACGGGAAGATCGGGAACTCGTCGGAGTCGGCGAACAGGCGCAGCGCCTTGTTGTAGTCGCTGTTGCCGGTCGGCATCAGGCCCTCGGAGTACGGGTAGTAGTTGTTGATCTCCTTGTACTTGGCGAAGGCGCCGTCCTTGAGCCACTTGTGCTTGATCAGATCGTCGGAGGAGTCCCACAGGTCGTTGAGCACGTCGGACTTGATGCCGTCGGCGATCTTCTGCATCTTCTCGGCGTTGGCGGTGTCGCCGGCGGCTTTGTAGGCCTGGGCGGCCGCGTTCGCGTTGGCCCACAGGTTGGCGGAGCCGTCGGCGCGGTCCATGCGCTGGCCGGAGCGGCCGGGCTCGGAGAAGGAGACCGCGTCCGCGTCGTTGCCGGTCATCGACCACCAGGACCAGTCGATCAGGCTGTTCTTGTTGGCGTTCTGGTTGTCGTTGTTGTCCGGCTCGGTCTGCGAGTTGAGCAGGCCCTGCACGTCCTCGGCGCCTTGGTCGGCGAGCTTCTCGGCCACGGTGGCGCCGCCGCCGTGCACCTTGTAGGCGTCCCAGCCGGCGCGCGTGATGTACTGCGTGTAGGAGTGGTTCCAGTTGGCCGGATCGCCCGGGTTGTCGTGGTAGTAGTAGTACCCCGACTTGCCCTTCTTGGCGGTGTCGCCGGCGGAGAGCCACGTGCCGTAGGAGTACTCCGGGTTGCGGAACCACTTGGTGTCCATCATGAACATGCCGGAGGTGAGCACGATCTGGTTGTTGTAGCCGAGCGCGCCCTCGACGGAGGTCGGGTACTGGAAGGTGTTGCCGGGCATGTTCGCGTCGAGCATGTTGAAGCGGCTCAGCCACCAGCGGTAGACGACCGTCTTGTCGATGTTGTCCTCAGGGGTGTCGACGTACGGGGAGTTGTCGACCCACCACTTGTTGTAGGTGGTGACGGAATCCTTGTAGGAGGCCGCCGGGTCCTTGAGGTCGCCGTTGTAGCGGGCCTCGTACTCGGTGGTGGAGTCCGGCAGCTCGTTGGCGATCAGGCCGAGCTGGAGCTTGGTGGTCGTCGGCTGGTTGGCCGCGAGCTTGACGGTGCTGACCAGCTTGCCGCCCTTGACGGTGAAGTCGTTGCCGGAGAAGCGCGGGTAGATGGTGGTCAGGTTGTTCTTGACGTTGACGCGGCCGGTGAGTTCGGTGTCGCCGTCGTTGCCGGTGGTCACGAACGGGGAGGAGGCGGTGAGCGTGAAGTCGCCGCCCTTGGTGCTGTTCAGGGTGAGGTTGGCGACCATCACGTTGTTGTTGGTGATGTACTTGACCTCGGTGACGACGAGCGACTTGTCGGCGTTGGTGAACACCGTCTTGAAGTAGCTCGGGGTCTGCTTGCGCTGGGAGGCGTCCTCGGTGAGGTTCTGGCCGTCGATGGAGACGGTGAAGCCGTTCTTGCCGGTCTGGTCCCAGTACGCGGCGTCGCCCACGAAGCCGAGCTGGCCCGGCGTGTGGGTGTACATGTAGGCGGCGCGGCCGCGGGTGAACAGGATGCTGTTGTTGTCGGCGCCCTCGAACTTGTAGGTGCCGGCGTCGTTCTTGCCGTCCGAGCCGTTCGGCTTGTTGCCGGTGCGGGTGAGGATGCGGTCGATCCAGAAGTCGTGGTCGGTGTCGGTGCCGGCGCCGTTCGCCTGGTCCTTGGCGAACGTCTCGGCCAGGTAGCTCTGCGTCGGGTTGTAGGCGACGGTGTTGGCCTTCGTCTGCATCGGGTCGTCGGAGCCGTAGAACTTCGGGTACTGCACGTCCGCGTTGGGGTGGGCGATCTCGGCGGCCGAGGCGGTGACCGCCCCTCCGCTGAGCAGCGTCGCCGCCGCCACCACGGCACCTATCGACGCGATCCACTTCTTCCGAGTGGACTTACGCGATGAGTCCATGTGTTGTTTCCTCTCTGTGTGCACAGTCCGCCGTTGCACTGATCCGCGCCGGACCACGCTGGTGTGTTGGGTGTCGCATCGGGCTGGCGTTGTGCCGGGCCGTCCTGCACTGACCTGGACCGGCACGCGCCCGTGTGACTTGTGTTCCATGCTATGGACGCGGAGTGCGAAAACGGGTGCGAAACATGTGGTTGCGAAATTTTTCGCGCGAAAAATTTCGCAATGGCGCGAACCGGGAAAATCGTTTTTCCGATGCTCGTACACTCGCTCAACGAAGCCGTTCGGAGGAACACGAAATCGATTGCGCAGCGGCCATGTTCCCCCGGCCAAGCAGTGCGGCAAGGAAACACTTCGACGGATGCGGGAACACCGCATCCGCACCATGCGGAAAGGACGAGACATGAGCCAGAAAGTCACGGTGACGTCGCCATTCTGGAAGCGATACCGCGAGAACGTCGCCAAGGAGGTGATCCCCTACCAGTGGGCGGTCATCAACGACGAGCAGAAGATCGACATCCCGCGCGACCCGTCGGGCGCCCAGCAGGACATCGACTACCACTACAGCCGCGCCGTGCGCAACCTGCGCATCGCCGCCGGCGAGGAGGAAGGCGAGTTCAAGGGATTCGTCTTCCAGGACTCCGACGTCTACAAGTGGCTTGAGGAGGCCGCCTACTCCCTCGCCTACGAGCCGGACGAGCAGCTCAAGGAGCTGTGCGACAAGCTCGTCGACCTCATCGCCCGCGCCCAGCGCGAGGACGGCTACCTCGACACCCCGTACATCATCAAGTCCGGTGCCTTCGCGAACCGCGAGCGCTTCACCCAGATCCAGCAGTCCCACGAGATGTACGTGATGGGCCACTACATCGAGGCCGCCGTCGCGTACTACGAGGTCACCGGCAACCAGCAGGCGCTGGAAGTCGCCGAGAAGATGGCCGCCTGCCTCGATGCCAACTTCGGCGAAGAGGACGGCAAGATCCCCGGCGCCGACGGCCACCCGGAGATCGAGCTCGCGCTCGCCCGCCTCTACGAGGTCACCAAGGAGGAGAAGTACCTCAAGCTCGCGCAGTTCTTCATCGACGTGCGCGGCAAGGACCCGAGCTTCTACGACAAGCAGAACGAGAAGATCGGCGACGGCTCCACCGACATCTTCCCGCAGATGCGCGGCTGGACGCACGAGTACACGCAGACCGCCCGCCCGATCCGCCAGCAGAAGACCGCCGAGGGCCACGCCGTGCGCGTCGGCTACATGCTCACCGGCGTCGCCCATGTGGCGCGCCTGATCGGCGACAAGGAGCTGGAGGAGACCGCCAAGCGCCTGTGGAAGAACATCGTCACCCGCCGCATGTACATCACCGGCGGCGTCGGCTCCACCCACGTCGGCGAGGCCTACACCTACGACTACGACCTGCCGAACGACACCATGTACGGCGAGACCTGCGCCTCCGTGGCCATGAGCTTCCTCGCCAAGCAGATGCTCGAGATCGAGACCAAGGGCGAATACGCCGACGTGCTCGAGAAGGAGCTGTTCAACGGCTCCATCGCCGGCATCGCGCTCGACGGCAAGCACTTCTACTACGTGAACGCGCTCGAGGCCGACCCGACCGCCACCGACCACAACCCGGACCGCTACCACGTGCTCATGCACCGCGCCGAATGGTTCGGCTGCGCCTGCTGCCCGGCCAACATCGCCCGCCTCATCGCCTCCGTGGACCGCTACCTGTACACGGTGCACGAGGACAAGCGCGAGATCATCGCCCACCAGTTCATCGCGAACGACGCCGAGTTCTTCGACGGCGTGAAGGTCTCCCAGAAGTCCAACTTCCCGTGGGAGGGCCACATCGAGTTCACCGTGGACGTGCCGGAAGGCGCCGACCCGGTCAAGTTCCTGGTGCGTATCCCGTCCTGGTCCGCGTACAAGCACGAGCTGACCGTCAACGGCGAGGACGCCCGTCGCCTGCCCGTCGAGGACGGCTTCGTGACCATCGAGGTGACCTCCGGCACCACGAAGATCACGCTCGACCTCGACATGGCCGTGAAGTTCATGCGCTCCAAGACCGTCGTGCGCCACGACGTCGGCAAGATCGCCGTCATGCGCGGCCCGATCGTCTTCTGCGCGGAGGAGGCCGACAACTCGGCCCCGTTGTGGAACTACCACATCGGCAGCCACGACGCCTCCAAGGCGAAGGCCGAATACCACTTCGGCGAGCTGGACGGCGTGGAGGTCATCACGATCCCCGCGACCAAGCGCACGCACGACGACGTGGAGTTCCCGCTCTACGCGGACGTCGAGGAGCACCCGGTCGGGGAGAAGTCCTACGACCTGAAGCTCATCCCGTACTACGCGTGGGCGAACCGCCAGGTCGGCCAGATGCAGGTCTGGTTCGATTCGGACTTCTGATCCGTGCGCGTGGCCCCTCTGACGAGGGGGCACCCCCTCAGTCGGCCGCAGGCCGACAGCTCCCCCTGAAAAGGGGGAGCAGAGGAAACTGAAAGATTTTTTCCAAACCAATCAAAGAAGAAGGAAAAAGCAATGAGTGCTGCAACTCAGGACGCTTCCGCTGTGAAGCTGTCGGTCAAGGAGAAGGTCGCCTACTCCTTCACCGATATGGCAGGCAACCTGCTGTACGTGACCATCTCCTCGTACATCATGTACTTCTACACCAACGTGTTCCACATCCCGGCCGCCGGTGCGCTGGGCGCGGGCACGATCCTCCTGGTCGCCCGCTTCGCCGACGCCATCTCCGCCGTCGTGTGGGGCTCCATCGTCGACCACACCAACACCAAGTGGGGCCAGTCCCGTCCGTGGTTCCTCTGGCTGTGCGTGCCGTTCGCGATTACCGTCTGGATCGCGTTCACCGCTCCGAGCCTGCCTGACGGCGCCCCGAAGTTCTGGTACGCGCTGATCACCTACATCCTGGCCGCCGGCGCCGTCTACACCGGCATCCAGACCCCGATCACCGCCATCCTGCCGAACCTCACCTCCGACCCGGTCGAGCGCAACAACGCCAACTCCTTCCGTATGGCCGGCGGCCAGATCGGCTCCTTCATCACCTCGTCCTTCACCATCCCGCTGGTCGGCTGGTTCGGCGTCCACTTCGGCGGCGGCGACAAGACCGGCTTCATGATTGTCACCGCGATCTGGGGCATCGTCGCCATCATCCTGCTCCTGTTCTCCTTCAAGAACCTCAACGAGCGCAACTACCACCCGGAACTCAACAAGCCGATTCCGCTGTCCGACTCCCTGAAGGCCGCCAAGGGCAACTGGCCGTGGATCATCCTGGTCGTCGCCTTCGTGATCTACTGGGTCGCCCAGTCCACCCGTAACGGCGTGTCCACCTACTACGCCCAGTACGTGCTCAACAACCGCGACCTCGTCTCCCTGTTCAACGGCGTCCAGGTCCTCGGCCTGCTCGGCACCATCGCGATGCCGTTCATCGCCAACAAGACCAAGAACAAGACCCTGACCATGATCATCGGCCTCGTCATCGGCGGTCTCGGCCAGGCCCTGATGCCGCTCGCCGGCCACAACGTGCCGCTGCTGGTCACCTTCTGGACCATCGGCGTGTTCGGCGCCGCCATCGCCATCGGCATGCCGTTCGGCATGCTCGCCGACACCGTCGACTACGGTGAGTGGAAGACCGGCATCCACGCGGCCGGCTTCCTGACCGCCGTCGGCTCCGCCTTCTGCATCCAGGTCGGCTCCGGCTTCGGCGCCTTCCTCCCGCTCGAGATCATGGGCGCCGCCGGCTACGACGCGACCAAGGACGTCCAGTCCCAGGCCGCCCAGGACGCCATCACCTTCTGCTTCATCTGGCTGCCGGTGATCGTCTACGTGATCGTCGCCGTGATCATGTGCTTCTACCGCAAGTTCGAGAAGATGGAGCCGCAGATCAAGGCCGAGCTGGCCGAGCGTCACGAGGCCCAGCTGAAGGCCGAGCAGGCCAACGCCTGATCCGGTCCCGGCCGGCCGCCAAGCCCCCCTTCCCGGCTTCCGGGGCCAACGGCAAGCCTGATCCCAACTCCTTATCTCCTTCCTTCCACACTGTGCCCCGGCGGGCGAACCCCATGCATCCCATGCGAGTCGCCCGCCGGGGCACAGCTCTTTCGGATACGATTGATGGTCATCCATCGGTCCGTCACCATCGCTTCACCGTCCGCCGTCGCGGACGCACGCAGAAAGGACGTCAACATGGGCAAGGGCGCATACGCGGTGGCCCGTCTGGAGGACGTCGCGGCCGCCGCCGGCGTATCGATCTCCACCGCCTCGAAGGCGTTGCACAACAAGCCGCGCATCAGCGAGGCCACGCGCGCCCGCGTGTTCGAGGCGGCGCGACGTCTCGACTATTCGCCGAACAAGCAGGCCCAGTCCCTCGCCGGAGGCCGCACGAGCAGCATCGGCGTGCTCACCTACGAGCTCACCGCGCACTGCACGAGCCCGGTGCTCGTCGGCATCGAACAGGAGATGAGCTCGCGCGGCATCAGCGTGCTGCTCGCCAACGCGCAGTCCGACGCCTCTCTGGAGCCGGGGCACATCGAACAGCTCATCTCGATGAACGTGGACGGCCTCATCGTCATCCACGACGAGACGAACCCGCATCCCTCGCTCGGCGACGGCTGGGGCATCCCGATCGTCTACGCCTATGGGCCGTCCACCAACGTGATGGACTGCTCGGTCACCTGCGACAATCTCGAGGCGGGCCGTCTCGCCGTCAACCATCTCATCGACTGCGGCCGCCACCATATCGCCGTGATCGCGGGTGACGACCGGTTCATCGCCGCCGGCGACCGTCTCAAGGGCACATTGGAGGCGCTTTCCGAATTCGGCATGGAGCCGGCCGGACAGGTGCGGTTCGGCGCGTGGACCGAGGATTGGGGCCGCGAGTCCGTGCGTCGTCTGCTCGACGACGAGCATGCGGAGTTCGACGCGCTCATCTGCCAGAATGATCCGCTCGCCCGCGGCGCGCTCGAGGAGCTGCAGCGCCGTGGCGTCACGGTGCCGGACGACGTCGCGGTCATCGGCCACGACAACCGCGAGGTGTTCGTCAACGCCACCCATCCGACGATCACCAGCATCGACAACAACGGCGAGGCGGTCGGTCGTCTCGCCGCGCGCTACCTGCTCGACGCGCTCAACGGCACGCGACGTCACGGCACCGACTACGTGTCCTGCCGTCTCGTGCCGCGCGAGTCGACGCGTCTGCTTGACGACGCGGACGACGCCTGAGCCGTTCCGGCCTGAACCGTCCCGTCGTAACGGGAGCGAAGGGGGTTAGCGCTCACGGTCGTAAGGGGTTACCATGGTGCCCATGGCGACAGGGACATCCGGAACGGCGGGGCGCAAGGTGACGCTCGCCGATGTGGCGAGGGAGGCGAACGTGTCGGTGTCGGCCGCGTCGAAGGCGCTGCGGCACGCCGACCGCATCTCCCCGCAGACCCAGCGCGCCGTCGCGGCGGCCGCGCAACGGCTCGGCTACATGAGTCCCGCCGAACGCGTCAAATCCACGCGCCGGCGCAAACGTTCGGGACTCGTCGGGCTCATCACCTCCGACTACAACGGGCGCTTCTCGCTGCCGCTGCTCACCGGCGCGGAGACCACGCTCGGCGCCTCCAACCATGCGGCGCTGCTGATGAGCTCGCACGGCCGGCCTGCGCTGGAACGCAGCCACATCGACCGTCTCGCCGCCTACGGCGTGGACGGGCTGATCGTCGTGGGCGACACGTCGAACCCCCGTCCGCCGTTGGACGAGCGCACGACGATGGGCCTGCCGGTCGTCTACACCTACGATCCGTCGCGCGATCCGGACGATTGCAGCATCGTATGCGACAACGTGGGCGCCGGCGCGCAGGCCATCGAATACCTGCTGAGCCTCGGCCGCCGCTACATCGCGATCATCGCCGGTTCCGAGGATTTCCAGGCCGCGCACGACCGCATCGTCGGCGCGCAACGCACGTTCACCCTCTATGACTTCCAGCCGATTGACATGCTGTTCGACACGTGGGGCGAGGATTGGGGCGAACGCGCGGCGAAGATGCTTCTCGAACGCCACCCGCATCTCGACGCGATCTACTGTCTGAGCGACGAGATCGCGCGCGGCGCGGTGAGGGGACTTCTGGCCGAGGGCAAGGACGTGCCGCGCGACGTCGCGGTGATCGGGCACGACAACTGGTTCGTGTTCAGCGCGAACGTGCATCCGACGCTCACCACGTTCGACAACAACATCGCGATGATCGGCAAGATGGCGGCGAGGTATCTGCTCGACGCGATCAACGGCCATCCGCATCACGGCGTGTTCAGCGTGGAGTGCCCGATGGTCGTGCGCGAGTCCACCGAAGTGGGCCGCCGCACCGCGGTCGAGGGCAGCGGAAGAATCTACGAGCGGCGCAACGGCTAGGGGAGCGGCCTGCCGTTCCTTGGTCATCACACCCCGTGAACGTTCACCACGCCCGTGCGCGCATGGCTACAATGAGTGCTGTTACGAGGAAGCAAGGCAGGCGGCGTCGCCTGCGTGTGATGGGAGTGCGTATGTCACATGCGATCGGTGCCATGGGCGCCACGGGCGGTTTCGCGCCGGAAGACGAGGAATCCCGCGACCGCGTCGGCACGGAATCACCTGGGCGTGCGCCGGTGCGTTTGCGTGATGTCGCCCGGGCAGCGAACGTCGCGTTGTCCACGGCGTCGCGGGCGTTGCGCGGTCAGCCGCGCATCAACGAGGAGACGCGTCGTCGCGTGTTCGAGGCCGCCGAACGGCTCGGCTACGAGCCCGAGCAGATGCGTTCGTTGAAGCGCACGATGGGCGCGGGCGTCGCAGGCGGCATCGGGACCGGCATGGCGGCCGGCGTCCAGCCCGGCATGCGCATCGGCGTCATCTGCATCGACCTAGCCGGCACGTTCACGCCGACGATCCTCATCGGCGCGGAGAACGCGCTGCAGGCGCGCTCGATCACCCCGATGCTCGTCAACGCCGGTGGCAACGAGGCGCTGCTGTACCGGTGCGTCGAACAACTGCTCGCGCAGGACGTCGCCGGACTGCTCATCATCTCGCGGCGCACCGATCCGGTGCCCTACCGGTTGGACGTGCCGGTGCCCGTCGTGTACGCGTACGGCCCCTCCACCGATCCGGCCGACTGCTCCGTCGTGCAGGACAACGTCGAATCGGGGCGCATGGCGGTGCGGCATCTGCTCTCCTGCGGGCGCACGCGCATCGCCGTCATCGCCGGCGACCGCACGTACAGCGTCTCTCACGAACGGTTGCGGGGAGCGGAGGATGCGTTGCACGAGGCCGGTCTGGAACTCGCGTGCAAGGCGCGGTTCGGCCCGTGGGACGTCGAATGGGGTCGCGCCGCCGTCCGTCTGCTGCTGGACGACGACCCCACGTTCGACGCGGTGGTCTGCCAGAGCGACGTGATCGCGCGCGGATGCGTCGAGGAACTGGAACGCAACGGGCGCAACGTCCCGCAGGACGTCGCGGTCATCGGCCATGACGACCGCGAGGACTACGTCGTGTACGCGCACCCGTGGCTCACCTCCATCGACGACGGCAACGAGTCGCTGGGCCGCATGGCCGCGTTGCGCCTGATGGACGCGATCGAAGGCAGGCCGCATCATGGCGTCGACCATGTGGCCGCCCGCCTCATCCAACGCGAATCCACGCTGCCCACCGACTGATCCCGCCATCACGCGCCCGTCGTCCGTCACGTCCGTCACGTCCGCCGCGTCCGCCGCGCGCCCGTCAGCGGATCGGCGGCAGCAGCCGGTCGACGTCCTGTTTCGCACCGTCGATCGTCCGCCGGATGTCGTTGATGCCGGAATCCTCGACGATGCCGTGCACGTCGATGTCGCTCTGCTTGCGCAATGCGGCACCGCGCGCACGCAGGTCGTGGATGAAACGGCCCGCCTTGCGCGCGTATCCGGGCAGACGGTCTGGACCGACCAGAATCACGGCGATGACGAGGATCACCACCAGTTCCGTGCCGGAAATGCCGAACAGCATGCTCTCACTCTCCTTCCGATGGCGCGGCAGGCGACGTCACGGCGTCGGACGTCGCGGCCACGGCCCGTGCCTTGCGCGCGCGGCCGGGCGCGATCCGCGCGACCGTCTCGCGCACCTTGCGCCACGCCGCGAACAGTCGCGGCTCCTCGCCGGCCTCGCGCATGATCCTCCACAACTGGATACGCTCGTACAGCCAGCACACGCCGATCGCCGCGAAGTAGATCGCGCAGATCGGCAGGGCGAGCGCGCACAGCGTGCCCGGGTCGCCGGTCGGCGTCGCCACGGCGGCGAAGACGAACGCAATCAGCACGGCCACACGCCACTGCCTGAGCCACGTGCGTGTCTCGACGGCCCCCATCATCGTCAACGCGACCATCACGACCGGCAGCAGGAACGACAGGCCGAAGGCGAGCGTCATGCGCAGGATGAAGTCGAAGTACACGTCGGCGCTGAGCAGCGTCGCCGTGTCCGCAGGCGCGAATCCGGTGAGGATCGCGACCGCCTGCGGCAGGAAATACCAGGCGAGGCCCGCGCCCGTGAGGAACAGCGGCACGGACGCGCCGATGAACGCGACGGCCGTCCAGCGCTCCCTGCGCTTGAGCCCCGGATTGATGAACGCCCACAGCTGGTACGACCACCATGGGCAGGAGGCGACCATCCCGAGGAAGAACGCGATCTCCAGCTTCACGTTGAACGCGGAGACCACGCCGTTGAACGTGATGCTCATCAGCCCCTGCTGCTGGGCGGCCGCCGTGAGGAACGGCTGCTGCAGGATGCGGAACACCTGGTCGCTGACCATCCATCCCGCCACGGTCATGACGGCGATGCCCGCCGCGGCGCGGATGAAGCGCGTGCGGAACTCGATGAGATGGTCGGCCAGCGGCATGACCGCCTGCGGGTTGCGGGGTCTGCGGGATTTGCGCGGTTTGCCCGCGTTGCGTGCGTTATGTGGTGACGTCGCCGGCGCCGCGGCGCTGCCTGCGGCGGCGACGTCGGTCTCCGGTTCGACGAGAAGACTGTCGAGATCGAGATGCGTGTCGCGTTCGCCGGGATGCAACGTCGGTGCCGGAGGCGTGAAGCTTCCGGAAGCCGTGCTCATCGCGTCGCGGCTCCGGTCACGGGGGCGGGAGCCGGCGCGGCGGTGGCGTTCACCGTGGCCGCGGGTGCGGCGACGGGCGCGGGCGCGGGCGCGGCGGTGACGGCCGGGACGGGGGCGGGTTGCGCGGTGGCGTTCACGGTATCGGCGTCGTCGGTCTTGGTCTCGGAACGGAAGATCTTCAGCGACTGTCCGACGGACTTGGCGAGCTCCGGCAGCTTCTTCGCGCCGAACAGCAGCACGACGATGAGCAGGATGATGATGAGCTCGGTGGGACGAAGATTGGCCATGATGAACTGTCCTTCCAACTACTGCGTTGTGACAGGGAAGGTTCTTCTTATTGACGCACCAATTCGCGAGTATAGCCCGTCGCGGAGGACACGGCCAAATCGGGTGTCGTTGCGCAACGTGCAACGAAGCGGAAAACATGCGCAACAAGTTGCGCAACTCGTTGGGAAAAAGGTTTTCGCATGTGCAACCGGGGTGTGCGCGGGGATTTCCTGTGCTTGGAGGTCCGCGGGAAACGTGCTTATTGTGAACGTGCACAGCAAGGGTGCCGCGGCAAAGGAGGCCGCGGAGCCGATACGGAGGAAGGAGCCGGCGCAGGAGCCAGTCAGGGAAGACGACGATCGTTTCCGCCCCGAACAAGACAACAGACAGGGGACGCACCACCAACGGGAACGGCCGCCGTCGCCTCGGACGGACGCTTCTTCGCGTCTTCTTCCCGCCATGTCGACGCCCTCGCATGACACCAACGCCGGCGTATGGACGCGCCGGCATCCAATGAAGGAGCAAGATGAGTTCGACAGAAGAAGCAACGGCGACGACCGGCATCTCACGTCGCGCCGTGCTCGCCGGCGCGGCCGCCATCGGCGGCACCATCGCCGTGGCGAGCGCACTGGGAGTAGGCACCACGCAGGCACAGGCGGCCCCGTCCGCCACGGGCGCGGCCGGTGCGGCGACGAACGCCGGCGGCAATGGCGGCGTGACCGTGCCCGCCGCGCAGCGCACCACCAAGGCCGTGGCCAACATCACCGATTCGCCGGCGCTTCCCGGCTGGGACGTGCAGCCGTTCCCGCTGAGAAGCGTCGCCGTGACCGGCGGCGTGTTCGAGCGCGCCAAGGACGACCTGCTCAACTTCGCCCGCTACTACCCGATCGACCGCATGCTCACATGCTTCCGCGCGCAGGCCGGCCTCGATACAAAGGGCGCCGAACCCGCCGGCGGCTGGGAGAACTTCCCCAACGGCTCCGTCGACAAGGCCAAGGAGCAGCAGTGGGGCGCGGACGAGTACACGCGCGGCCAGAACAAGAACGGCGCCGACGGCCTGCTGCGCGGCCACTACGCCGGCCATGCGATGACGATGCTCGCCCAGGCGTACGCGGAAAGCGGCGAAGAGGCGATCCTCAACAAGATCAACGCGCTCATCGCCGGACTCGTGGAATGTCGCGACGCGCTGCGCAAGATGACCTACAACGGCAAGGCCCGCTACTCGCACCCGGGCTTCCTCGCCGCCTACGGCGAATGGCAGTTCAAGGCGCTGGAGGAGTACGCCCCCTACGGCGAGATCTGGGCGCCTTGGTACACCGAGCACAAGATCCTCGCCGGCCTGATCGCCTGCTACGAGTACGCGGGCAACGAGGACGCGCTCGACCTGGCCGAAGGCATCGGCCACTGGACCTATTCGCGTCTGAGCAAGTGCACGAAGAGCCAGCTGCAGAAGATGTGGGACATCTACATCGGCGGCGAATACGGCGGCATGAACGACTCGCTCGTCGACCTGTACAACGTGTCCAAGGACAAGAACCGCGACGAGTTCCTCAAGGCCTCGAAGTTCTTCGACACCGACAAGCTGATCGACAACTGCGGCGCAGGCGTCGACATCCTCAACAACCTGCACGCCAACCAGCACATCCCGCAGTTCGTCGGCTACGCGAAGGACGCGGCCATGGCCGACGCGGACATCAAGGAGGCGGACCGCAAGCGCTACCTCAAGGCCGTCGAAGGCTTCTGGGGCATGATCGTGCCCGGCCGCATGTACGCGCACGGCGGCACCGGCGAAGGCGAGATGTGGGGTCCGGCGCACACCGTGGCCGGCGACATCGGCAAGCGCAACGCCGAATCCTGCGCCGCGTACAACATGCTCAAGATCGCCCGTTGCCTGTTCTTCATCGACCACAAGCCCGCCTACATGGACTACTACGAGCGCACGATCCTCAACCACATCCTCGGCGGCAAGTCGCGCGACCTGCACAACCCCACGCAGGATGCGACGACCGGATTCACCCCGGGCAACTGCTACATGTACCCGGTGAACCCCGCCACCCAGAAGGAATACGGCGACGGCAACGTCGGCACCTGCTGCGGCGGCACCGCGTTGGAGAGCCACACGAAGTACCAGGACTCCATCTACTTCCACTCGGCCGACAACAAGGAGCTGTACGTCAACCTGTTCACGCCATCCACGCTCGACTGGGCGGACACGGGGCTGAAGCTCTCCCAGGAGACCAACTACCCGGAAGAGGAGACCTCGACGCTCGCCGTCACCGCGACGCCGACGAGCAAGGTCACCTTCCGCATCCGCATCCCCGCCTGGAGCAAGGGCGCGACGATCGCGGTGAACGGCAAGGCCGTCGACGGCGTCAAGGCCGGCGAATACGCCACCGTGGAAGGTGACTGGAAGGCCGGCGACAAGATCGTCGTCACCATCCCGCTGCAGCTGCGCACCGAGTCGACCGACGACCGCAAGGACATCCAGGCGCTGTTCTACGGCCCGACGCTGCTCAACGCGCTCAACCCGTCCACCAAGTTCATCCAGCGCGGCTTCTACGAGCGCAACGGACTGGACGGCACGATCAAGCTCGGCGTGCAGAAGAAGGAAGGCGCCGCCAACTACTTCATCATCGACGGCGACGAGTTCGAGCCCGCCTACAACGGCGACAACACCCCGTACCACATGTACTTCCAGCGCAAGGACGACTACGTGGGGTTCGCGGGGCGTCTCACCGACGTGAGGAACCCGAAGCGCCCGGCCGCGAAGGACCGCAGCGAAAGCACCTTGATGGACGACATCTGGGCCGCCGCGCCGTTCGCGAACCGCACCGCCTTCGTCAAGAAGGTCCAGGAGGTCACCAAGACCTACCAGGACGAGGGACTCCTCTCCAGCCGTGACCGCCAGGCGATCCTCCTCGCCGCCGGCCGTGCCAAGATGAGCTGACCCCGCCGCAATCCACGCAATCATCACAGACATCACTTCAAGAGAAAGCATCATCCATGACCATCGCAAGCACTGCAACGGCCGCGAAGGCGGGACTGGCGAAACGCTTCGCCGCGTTCGCCGTCGCCGCCGCGACGCTGCTGGCCGGCGGCGCATTCGCCGCACCGGCCAGCGCGGCCGACGATCCGGCTCCCGCGGAGACGAACGTCGCCCTCAACACGGAAAAAGGCAACGACAACGCACCTGACGTGTCCGTCAGCTACGTGACCGGCTGGAACTCGACCGCCGCCATCAACGACGGCAGCATCGACGGCAACGCCAGCTACGGCGGCTGGGGCACGTGGGGCAACACCTCCGACCACGAGACCGCCACGTACACGTGGAACCGCGACGTGACCACCTCCAAGTCCGTCGGCTACTACTGGACGAACGTGAAGACCGGTGACGGCGGCGTGCCGCTGCCGAAGAGCGTCTCCATCGAATACCTGAACGCCGACTCCGGCAAGTACGAGACCGTGCCGAACCTCAAGGTCGACAAGACGTTCCCGACCGACGACCAGCTCGACGCGTCCAACCCGGTCTACGGCCCGTACACGTACACCTTCGATCAGGTGACCACCAAGTCGCTGCGCCTCGTCGTCAACAAGCAAGCCAACGACAACAAGGGCATCACCGTCACCGAGTGGCAGGTGCTCGGCACCAGCGCCGCCCTGCCCGTCGACCCGGGCGATCCGGACGCCTTCGAATACACGCAGCAGGTCGCCGTGCGCACCACGCCCGGCGTCGACCCGACCTCCAAGCTGCCCGCCGAAGTGTGGGTGACCCCGGAGGACGGCCCGAGCCTCAAGGTGCCCGTCACGTGGGAGGCCGTTCCGGCCGATGCCTACGCGACCGCCGGCACCACCGCGGAAGTCAAGGGCGCGACCAAGGCCGGCACCTATGACGGCATCAAGGTCGAGGCCGGTCAGGTGACCGCCACGATCGGCGTCTACGACCAGCTGAACACCGAGGTGACCGACGCCGAATACGTCTCCACCGTCACCACACCGAAGGTCAAGCCGGTCCTGCAGGACACGGTCGCCCTCACCTACGCCGACGGCTCCGTCGAATCCGGCCACAAGGTGACCTGGGACGAGATCCCGGCCGCCGACTACGCCGAGGCCGAGCAGATGGGCGAGGTCTCCGGCGCGATCGAAGGCGTTGATGGCGTCAAGGCGTCCGGCATGTTCTTCGTCGTCGCCCCGTCCGACCCGAACGCCAAGCCGATCGTCTCCATCGACTTCGACTCCGCGGCCCCCGGCTCCGGCTGGTACACCACCACGCCGAAGTTCACGATCACCGCGCTGCGCGGTGTCTCCACCGTGCCGATCAAGACCGTCGAATACAAGATCGGCGACGGTGAGTGGACCGCCGGCATCGGCCCGGTCTCCGTGACCGAGCAGGGCGAAGTGACCGTCTCCGCCCGCGCCACCGACGAGAACGGCAACGTCCGCGAAGCCTCTCAGACCATCAAGGTCGACACCAACGCGCCGAAGGTCACCGCCAAGCAGGACAGCAAGAACGGCAACGACGTGGTCGTCTCCCTCACCGCCGACGACGGCGCCAAGGGCTCCGGCGTGACCCGTGTGCTCTACTCCACCGGTCCGTCCAGCAACCCGAAGTCCAACGAGAACACCATGTGGGGCACCTACGTGGACGCCGACAAGATCAAGGTGCAGCTCTCCGCCGACCACGACACCTACGTGCACTTCTACGCGCAGGACGCCGCCGGCAACGAGTCCAACTACGCCAACATCAACCTCGGCAAGGGCGAGGCCGTCGCACCGGAACCGTCCGTCGACTCCGTCGCGATCGCCGGTGACGGCGTGAAGGACGGCAAGCTCGCGCTCACCGAGGGCGATGCCGCTAAGCTCACCGCCGACGTGAAGGTGACCGGCGACGCCGCGACCACCGTCACGTGGAAGTCCTCCGACGAGAAGGTCGCCACCGTCGACAAGGACGGCAACGTGACCGCCGTGGCCGCCGGCAAGGCGACCATCACCGCCACATCCACCGCCGACACGACCAAGTCCGCCAGCGTCGAAGTGACCGTCGCCGCCAAGCCGGTCCCGGTCGACAAGGCCGGACTCAAGGCCGCCGTCGAACTCGCCGGCAAGCTGAACCAGTCCGCGTACACGTCCGACACGTGGAAGACGTTCGCCGCCGCCCTCACCTCCGCGCAGAAGGTCCTCGCCGACGACTCCGCCACGCAGGCCCAGGTCGACGCCGCGCAGTCCGCGCTCGCCGATGCCGTCGCCGGACTGAAGCCGGTCGAGCAGAAGCCCACCGTCGACAAGTCCGGACTCAAGGTCTCCGTCGAAGTCGCGAACAAGCTCGACAAGTCCGCGTACACGGCCGAAAGCTGGAAGGCGCTTGCCGATGCGCTCGCCGCCGCCCAGAAGGTCCTCGACAACGTCGACGCCACCCAGGCGCAGGTGACCGACGCCCAGCAGAAGCTGGTCGAAGCGGTCGCCGGCCTCGAGAAGGTCGTCGAGCCGACCCCGACCCCGGTGGTCAAGGACGGCCTCAAGGCCACGGTCGACGCGGTCAACGCGAAGAACCTCAAGGAATCCGACTACACGCCGGAGACCTGGAAGGCGCTCGCCGACGCGCTCGCTTCCGCGCAGGCCGTGCTTGACAACGACGCCGCCACGCAGGATCAGGTGACCGACGCGCAGACCGCGCTGGTCAAGGCCATCCTGGGTCTTGAGGCCGCTACCGAGCCTGAGCAGAAGCCGGTGGACAAGTCCGCGCTCCAGGCCGAGGTCGCCAAGGCCGCCGCGATCGACCGCAGCCAGTACACCGACAAGTCGCTCAAGCTCCTCGACGCGGCCGTCGCCGCCGCCAATGACGTGCTCGGCGACGAGTCCGCCACCGCGAAGCAGGTGTCCGACGCCAAGGACGCGCTCACCAAGGCGCTCGCCGGTCTGGAGAAGAAGGCCCCCACGCCTTCCAACCCGGGCAACAACAACGGCAACGGCAACGCTGGCAACAACGGCAACGCCGGCTCCGGTAACGGCGCTGGCAACTCCGGCAGCAACGCCGGCAAGGGCAACACCGGCAACAAGGGCACCGCGCTCTCCAAGACCGGCAGCGCCGTCGCCACCCTCGCCGCTCTGACCCTCCTGCTGGCCGCCGCCGGCACCACCACCGCCCTCTACCGCAAGCGCCAGTAAGCGCCCGGATCCCGGGGAAACGGAATGCGCCTACGGCGCATGCAATCCTCTTGCGCTCCCCCTTCCAGGGGGAGCTGTCCGCCGCAGCCGGACTGAGGGGGTACCGAACCGCGGGAGACCCACCATACGGAATCCTCCCGTCCAACCCCCTCAGTCGGCCTCCGGCCGCCAGCTCCCCCTAAAGGGGGCGCAGAGAAACGGAATGCGCCTCACGGCGCATGCAATTCCCTTGCTCCCCCTTTCAGGGGGAGCTGTCCGCGAAGCGGACTGAGGGGGTATCGGCCCAACCCAAAGGCCGCCGCATCTTGGTGGATGCGGCGGCCTTTCTCGTATTCTCGGCTCCCCTTGTCAAGGAACCTGCGCAGCCCGGCATTGAGGCGGTGCCTGAAAGTGCTTCGGCTCCCCTTGTCAGGGGAGCTGTCGGCGAAGCCGACTGAGGGGTAGTCCACCCGCAAACCGCAACATCGCACGCCAAGCCACATCGTCGCGTAATCATCCATATCCTCACGCATCCCTCCATTCTCATATCCCCGCCCATCCGCGCATACTCCCGCGAAATTGTGGATAACTCCCTCTCCATCCACACGTTATCCACAACACGCTCGGACTCCGGGGCTCTATCCACATCGTCCCGTCGCACTGGCGACGCACCCGCGCGATGACGCACGCTGGAACCACCGGGGAATCGGCGTCGTCGCCCGATTCCCCGGTCCAGAACCGCAAAACCGCAACGATGCAGCGCCGGCCGACCAGCCGGCCGGAAAGGACCTCACATGGGCATCCAACAAGCGCTGGTGACCGTCACCGGCAATCTCGGGGCGAATCCCGTCTCCTTCAATACGAACGCGAACGTCCCCGCATGCTCGTTCCGTCTGGGCGTGACCCCGCGTTTCTTCGACCAGGGCGCGGGGCAGTGGCGCGACCGTGACACCACGTGGGTGAGCGTGTGCGCCTACCGCGGACTCGCGAAGAACATTCTCGGATCGCTGGGCAAAGGCGACCCCGTGATCGTGACCGGTACGATGCGCACCGAACGCTGGCAGAAGGAAGGCGTCGACCGCATGACGCCCGTCATCGACGCCGCCGCCGTCGGGCCGGACCTGAGTCAGGGTGTCGCCACGTTCGCCCGCCTCTCGCGCCGGCAGCCCGGCGTGAACGCCGGTGCCGGCGCGGACGGCGGAACGGCTGGTGCCGGTGTGGCCGGGGCTGGCGGCGTGGCTGTCGGCGCGCCGGGCACCGCGGGCGGTATGGTTCCGCCCGCGAACGGCGCTCCGGCGAACCCGCTGAACCCCGCGATTCCACCGAACCCGGCTTCCGTGACCGGCGTCGTCATCGACACGGATGGCGTGGGGGAGGGTGGTGCCGGCATCGCAGCCGCGGCGACTGACACCGACGCCGCGGCAAGCGGTGCTGACGGCGCTGCCGTGGCAGGCGGCATGGCCGCCGACGCCGCAACCGCCGCCGTCGACCCCGCCACCGGCGAAATGGGCGAACCGGACGAGCCCGACGACTTCGGCGACCCCGCAATGTAACGCCATCGTGTGGGGCGGCGCACACCCCGCCGCCCCACACTACTAACGTTTGACGATACTAACGGATGACGATAGTATTAGATGGATCGTGCCGTGCAGAGGAGGGTTGAAGATGTCTACTTCGACGACTACCAGCAGGAGGGACTTGTTCGCCACCCCTGGCGAGATTCTCAAGGAGGAGTTCCTGGAGCCGCTGGGCATCAGCAACTATCGGCTTGCCAAGGCGATCGGTGTCTCCGAGACCGCGGTGGGGGAGATCATCAAAGGCAAGCGCGGCATCAGCGTGGCGATGGCCCACCGGCTCGGCAAGGCGCTCAACACCTCCGCTGAATTCTGGATGAACCTCCAGCGCGACTACGAGATCTTCACCTTCGACCCCTCCACGGTGGAGAACATCCAGCCGCTGGTTCCCGAACAGCCGCTCGTCTCCGAACAGCAGTAGTGCGGTGCTTCTCATTCTGCTCCCCCTTAAGGCTGAGCCGTGAAGCAAGCGCCAGAGGCGTTTGTAGGCGAAGGCGAACGACAGTGAGCAAACATAAGGCCGGCCGAAGGCCGTCCGGAATTGCGCAGGAGCTGTCCGGCAAAGCCGGACTGAGGGGGGTCAAGTGACTGGGCGTTCGTCGCGGCATACACTGTCACTCCGCGACCTACCTGATGGGACAGCACTACCGGCCGTCCCGTTACCCATAGCCGTTCTCAGTGGGTGATTTACGCATGTCTCGGGGCATAGTTGACGTTCCGCCGCTCTGTTTCCCGCGTCCCAGTGCCACGCAAGCCGTCCTGGACCGTTGCGTGGTACGGTCGTGTGCCGCGCAACGGCCATTGCGCGTGATTCGCGCTTGCGTGGCGCGATATCGGTCGAAAACCGTGCCACACAAGCGCGAATAGCTCCGTTTCTCTGTAGCGTGGCATCGCGCCGTGCCGCATAATCCTCGAATCCGCCGAATCCGCGTTGCGTGGCATGAAAAACGCGAGAATGCGCGGTGTGGCAAGCCACGCAACGCCCGTACAGCGTTTTCGGCGCAAGTGTGGCGCACTTCTCGTGCCACACTTCCCGCGCCGACCCGTAGTGTGGCACGGTTCCCGGTGTGGAGGGCGAAAAGCGGAAGGCGGAAGGCAGAAGGAGAAAAACGAGGCGAGACGGGGCGTGAAATGACATGGCGCCCTGGTCGGAATCCCGCCCGGCAGCCGAACGGCGCGTATGATGGAGCACATGTTTCGCGGACGCGCAGGGGCGTGTGGGCGAAGAAGGGCATGTCAATGGGAGGACAGGAAAAGGGCAAGAGCCGCGTCGGCAGAACGGGCGTGCCATTACGACGGTTGATGCCACGTTTCGAGGAACAGCGTCACGGCACCTACGCCCGCACGTTATACGACGCATGCAATCCCGATCTGGTGAAGCACGACAAAAAGAGCAGCCCTGCCGAAGGCTCGGCTGCAGCGGACGATGCGATAGACGACGCCTACGCCGGCCTGCCGCGCAACGTCGCCCTATTGGGCGGCTACGGCACCGGCAAAAGCAGCATCGTTCAAGGCTTCGAACGCTACGTCCGCTACGAATTCCGCTGGTTGACCAAGCTGGGGATTCCCAGTTTGTATGTATCGGATTGGTTCGAGAATTGGGTAAATAAACGATTGCCAATCTGGTCGGGTCGTATCCCATTTTGGAGTAAGCTGGAACAATTTCTTAGTGACGTAGTTGTCTGTATAGGTGTTGTAGTCGGTTTGGGTGTTATTGCAACAATTCCAATCCTGATTATGCCAATTAGAGATTACTGGGTATTTAAAACTGTTGCATATTCTGGTCATGAATCTGAATACTGGTTTATAACCATTCCGCTGCTGATTCTAGGATTAGTTGTTATAGCTATAGGAATCGGTAGTATGACTTTTGTCATACGGCGTATGAAAGCTGCAACCATACCAGGCTACATTAAAGTATCTTCACTGCTGCTTTGCCGACAAGAGAATTCGAGTGCTGAGCAGTTCAAGGGCGATGGGGCTGATTCGTCACGCAGTACAGCTTCCAAAGAAGCAGAGAATACAAAGCCGGCGGATAGTCCAGCGCCTGCAGCGAACGATAAAACGATGCGATATCAAGCCGATCACGTGGTGGTGGAAGTCCATCCACTTGAAAAGGACGGCGGTTCTGCGCAAGAGCACAGTGCCAAGACCCTTGATATCCAACGGGAAGTCGTCAAGCAGCTGATTTACAGCATCGCTCCGCGTATCGTCGACCTGTCGCATTTCCATCGTCTGCGCTCGCGGCGCTCTCTACGTGAGAATCTGTCTTTGGCCACTGTTCCGGCATTGGGTTGTGCTTTATTGGTGTTCTTCGTATGGATATCGCAAAGCAAACCAACACTTGAAGGTGTGCTTGGCTTTACCAAAGAGCCTGATCGTTGGTGGAAGAGCCCGTGGCTATTCAATGCAGTGGTGATTGTGGTCATCGTCTGTTGCCTGTCTTTTGCGTTGAAAGACCGGCTGCGTCTCTCGAAGGTCCAGGCCGCCGCGGAAGGCGTCTCACTATCGTATGAGGACAACAAGGCCAACCTCGACTACTTTGACAAGTATCTTGACGAGATCATCTTCCTGCTGGAGAAGGCGAACATCCGCTATGTGGTGTTCGAAGATCTCGACCGCGCCGACGACATGAACATCTTCTATGAGCTACGAGAGCTCAACATGCTCATCAACTCATCAACCCAAATGCACAACCAAACCGTCACCTTCATCTACGTCATGGGTGACGACAACTTCGCCTCGGCCTTTGGTTCCCCATACGAAACAGCTGAAAGCAAAGCCAAATTCTTTGATGCCAATATATATATTCGTCCATTCATATCAACCTATACGGGTAGGGCAGTGCTGAAAGATTTGTTGCAAAATAGAAAGTAATAGGATTGCGTAATAATGAAAGGGGTAAATAGTGTGCGTTGAATTTGCTGATTGGATTAAGAAATTTGATAAAGAATTACTCAGATTGACGGCCCAGTATTTTCCCGATTATCGTATATGGGTTGATATATGTAATTGTTATGCATTGGTTGAGCGACGAATCTATGAATCATTCAATATGGAAAGTGGTGAAAACGTCAAAAAAAGAATCGGGATGGCCGAAGACTGGTTTGATGCGAATGAATGTCTTGCGGCATGTGTTATTCGTGTTGTGTATCCAAGACTTGTGGAGGATATTATAAGTAATAAGGAGCCCTTTGAAAAGGGTGTTTCCTTCAGAGAATTAATTGCGACATATGTTTATAGTGATGAAAGTGACCTAGTAGCTCTCAGCGATGAAAATATAGACCAATTAGCACTGTGGCCAAATTATATATGCGACTGCGTCTTGAGGAAATATTTTAGTGCACGGTATCCATTATATTTAATTGATTGGGAGGGTGATTTAACTCCATGTGCATGGCTTGTGATGGAACCAACGTCAAAATATGTTGACCCGGTATATGCAGGAGAGATGGTTGAGTCGTCGGATGAATGTAAGGAAGATGTATGGGATATTCCACTTTCCGAAACGGATATTCAATCAATTAAATTCTATTACGGCTTCGCTCTGGAACTTGGGCATCAGGTTGCAGCTAATGCTGATTTGATAAAATCACTTTCACATGATGATGTGTATAAAAGCGTAGTGATTAGAGTGCTTAATCATTTCTTAGTAAAAGAGATTGATGATTTTAAAGAACAACTTAAACCACTGGCAGATGATTTGCATGCGCTAAAAGATATTGATGACCGACTGGTTGGAATGGCAAGACAGGGAAAATGGTTTAAGCGTCTTAAATCTATTTTTCCCGAACTGGATGATGATGTTCAGGAAAGTGTCGTAACTCAATTCCATGAACAAATTCCGGGATGGAGTATAGAAAAAATTGAGTCATCGTTAATTGATTTTAACGTAATGAGAGATCATTCCTCATTTATTTATGGACAAGGTGATGGTGAGATGGAATATTCGGAGGTCGGTCGTAAGAAATCGATTATTCGGGTGCTGTTGAAGGCATTGTCGCCGCTGCACTCCTCTATAAAGGAAAAGTATGTAAGGCAATTATGTGGTGATGCGGTCAATCTTAGGAATGCTGGTCTATTTTCAAAATCTGAGGATTTATTTACGAAATGTCTTGATTGCTTATCGATTAATTTTGAAGAAAAGAAGAGAATATGGAATGTAATGGTCAATAAGGGTGACTTCCCCGTGGCTGCTTGGGTGCTTAATAATTATGGTGTTTTGTTGCGTCGTAAGGGGGAATTTAAAAAAGCAGAGTCGGTGCTAAAAAAGGCAAAAGCAATCAGAAATGAATTAAAAGTGGATCATGGTGAGCAGGGGCAGTTGGATTATGCTTGGTCGTGTAATGATTTAGGGGTGTTATACAGGGATATTGGGAATTATGAATTGGCTAAGGAAGAGTTTGTTGAAGCTGAGGGGATATATAGAAAACTTTGTTCCAAGGGTAACAAACAGTATATGCTTAAGCTTGCATGGACTCTAAATGATTTGGGTGTAACGTATTGCTTATCGGGTGAAAATAATGATGCGAAAGAAGCGTTAGATGAAGCTTTAAAACTCCGTGAGAATGGTGGTGATAGTCATTCGAATATTGTTTGGACTAAATATAATTTAGGTATGGTTTATTTGCGATATGCCGACTCGCTGGAAACTGTTTCACGTGTTGGATTCGAGTTGAGTGAGCTGAAGAATAGAAATACAGGAAAAATAATAGATAAGATGAGGGATGCGCGGGATTCGCAGTTCAAATATCTTAGGGATGCGGAGTCTGTTTTGCGTGAAGCTCTTGAGGAGAGGGAGGCGATTGATTTGAGGAGCAGCAATATATATGCAGGTTCATTTGTGCAACCTTTCATTTTAAATGCTTTGGGGGCTGTGTATGCAACTTCTCTCATCTCCGGCTCTTGCTACAGAATTGATTCAGCGCGTGACTATTTCGAGAAGGCTCACCGCCTTCGTTCCTTGATTGTTGAGAGTGATATTCGTGCATATGGGCCCTTGGATGCTCAAATTTTGCATAACCTCGGGCTTATTTATGCTAACGACAGACCTTACCTTGCCGTTAAAAGATTTCAGGAATCTCTAGCGTTATATAATCAATTTGAAGATACAGACCAATATCGCAAGGAGAGGGACTCGGTTAGGGCCGATGTAAAGCGTTGTATAAAGTAGCTTTATTATTTGCTGCTTAGTGTGACTAGATGTCCCTTAGTTGGTCTGTGGTTGATGGCTCTTGAGGAAGAGCCATCAACCACAGAGAAGGCAGATGCTCGTAGGATGTTGTTTCACCTTACCAGATGCGCACGCGTGACTCCGGCGCGAGGTACATCTTGTCGCCCGGCTTTACGTCGAAGGCCTTGTAGAAGAGGTCCACGTTGCGCACGATGCCGTTGGTGCGGCATTCGGCGGGGGAGTGGGGGTCGATCTGGAGGTATTGTTCGGCGAGCTCGTCGCGGTTCTTGGTGCGCCAGATCGAGGCGTAACTCAGGAAGAAGCGCTGCAGGCCGGTGAAGCCGTCGAGCTCCGGCGCGGTGTCGAGCGATGCCGAAATCGCCGCGGCGGAACCATCCTCCGGGCGTCCCGCGGCCTTGTCCAGCGCGAACGCATACGCCTTCAACGCGATGTTCACGCCGCCCAGATCGCCGATGTTCTCGCCGATCGTCAGCGCGCCGTTCACATGCGGGGCCTTATCCGGCTCGTCCGCGTACTTCTCGGCCAGCTGGCGGGGTACGAACGCGTTGTACTGCTCGATCAGCGCCTTCGTGCGCTGCTCGAAGTTCGCCTTGTCCTCCGCGGTCCACCAGTCGTTGAGCTTGCCGTCGCCGTCGTACTGCGCGCCCTGATCGTCGAAGCCGTGACCGATCTCGTGGCCGATTACCGCGCCGATGCCGCCGTAGTTGGCCGCATCCTCCGCCTCCGGGTCGAAGAACGGGGGCTGCAGGATCGCCGCCGGGAACACGATCACGTTCATCGTCGGCTCGTAGTAGGCGTTCACCGTCTGCGGGTTCATCAGCCACTCGTCCTTGTCGACCGGCTTGCCGGCCTTGCCCAGCTCGTAGCCCATCACGTACAGGGCCACGGCCTTCATGTTGTCGGCGAACACCGCATCTTCGTGCACGTCCAGCGCCGCATAGTCGCGCCAGTGGTTCGTGTAGCCGATCTTCGGCGTGAACTTGGAGAGCTTCTCCAACGCCTTTGCCTTCGTGTCCTCGCCCAGCCAATCCGAGTTCGTGATGGACACGCGGTACGCGTCGATCAGGTTCGCGACCAGCTGCTCCATGCGGCGCTTCGAGCTTTCCGGGAAGTGGCGCTTCACATACTCGCGTCCCACGTCCTCGCCGCAGACGCCGTTGACCATGCTCACGCCGCGCTTCCAACGCGCGCGCTGCTGCTTCTGGCCGGACAACACCTTGCCGAAGAAGTCGAAGTTCGTCCTGTCGAACTCATGCGACAGGTAGGAGGCCGCGCCGACGATCATGTGGACGCGCGCCCACAGCTTGAGGTCCTCCAGGTCGGCGGCCTCCCAGAACGCGTCGAGTCCCGTCAGGAAGCTCGGCTCGTGCACGATCACGCGGCCGAAGATCGCGCGGAAGTCGAGCGGCTGCACGCTCGCCGCGGGCTTGGCGTCGTAACCGGCCTGGCAGGCGTCGATCCACGCACCGATGTCGAAGTGCTTGAGCATCGCGGCCAGATCGGCGAAATCGGTGGGATTGTAGGTCTTCACCGAGTCGCGCGTCGCCACGTTGTCCCAATGGTTCGCGGCAATCCGCGTCTCTACGTCGAGGAAGCGGCGGGCCATGTCGAGGGCGGTCTCGCTCGGCGTCGGAATCGGCGTCTCGTCGGTGTCGACGGCATCCTCGTCGGAGACGTCGCCGTGCGTCGGAATCTCGTCGTCGACGTTCGGATTGTCCTCGGCGGCCGGCGCGTAGCCGGCGTTCACAAGCTGGGTGGCGACCATGCGCACATACGCCTCGCGCACCGGCGCGTAATGGTCCTCACGGTAGTACGCCTCATCCGGCAGCAGCAGACCGGCCTGCTCGATGTGCAGGATGTTGTGGTCCGGGTCGCCCGGATCGCCGTAGACGGCGACGCCGAGGATGTCCGAGCCGCCCTCGGCATTGAGCTCGCCGAGCGCGCGCGTCATCCCGGCCTTGCTCGTCACGGCGTCGATGATGTCGAGCGCCGGGCGGATCGGCGCGATGCCGGCCGCCTCGATCGCATCCGTATCGAGGAACGAACGGTACAGGGCGCGCGACTTCGCGGCCGGCGCGGCGATGGCCGCCACGTCGCCGGCCGCGTTCGCATCCTCGTCCTCGAGGATGTCGCGGATCTGGTTCTCCGCATCCTCGGCGAGCTTGTCGAACGAGCCGTAGCGGGAACGGTCGTCGGGCAGACGGTACGTGTCGATCCACGGACCGTTCACGTAACGGAACAAATCGTCGGAAGGCTTGACGACGCCGGAGAACGACGCCGGGTCGATGCCGGACTTGCCGGCCACAGATGTTTCACTCATGCTCACCACAGTAGTCGTTCCTCCCGCCGGGGCTTGGGCGGGGTCCCTTGCCGGGAATTCGAGGCGGGGTCTCTCCCTCCGGAGCTGCGCGCCACCTCCCTCGTCAGAGGGAGGCAAGAGCGCGCGGTACAAGGGATTGGCGGATGTCAGGCCTTGCCGAGCGGCTTGACGACGTCGGCCTGGCCGAGACGCGCGGCAGCGGCCTCGACGATCTCGTTCACGTTCTTCTTGTTCCTTCCGTGGTCGGCGAAACCGAAATCGAGCTTCGACGTGACCGTGACCCACGTGCGGCCGTCCTGGCCCTGCGTCACCTGCGCGACCGCCTTCTCACCCCACGAGGCGAGGCTGATGCCCTTGACGAAGGTGACCGTCCACGAACCCGGATCGACCGTGCCCGGCTTGAAGCCCTTCAACGACTGGCTCAACTGGGCGAACGCGTCGAACACCTCCTTCGGCTGCTGCGTGAACGCCACCGTAATCGACTTACCTGCTCCCCATCCCATGAGACACGCTCCTTCGTCTTTGTCGTTGCCGCACCGACTTCGTGCGTACTTTCACTATCCCATGGGACTACGTACCGGCGGAGATGCAGGCCGGTACGGAAGGTGAACAGCAGATGAAGCCTTGGGACGCCTGTTACAGGAGGACGATCTGGCGGTTGAGGATCGCGTCGTTGTTCTTCGTCGGCACCGTCTTCCAATCGATGTCACCGAAATCGCCATGGCCCGCGTGACGGTCCACGTACTTGCGCATCCACTCGAAGCACTGCTGCGTCTGAATCGCATCGCTCAACGCGCGATGCTCCTCGTTCTCGGCGATGTCGAAGCGCTGGATCAGATCAAGCAGACGGTGATGACGCTCGCGCGCGAACAGCGCGCGGCTGATCTGCATCGTATCGAAATCCACGCAGGAGAACGGGCCGTCCAGCACCTTGCGGGCGTTCCAGTCGAGGAAGCTCAGATCGAAGCGGATGTTGTGGCCGATCAGCGGCTCCGCCACGGCGACACCGGACGCGTTGCCGGATGCGGTGTTCTCCGAGCTGTCATCCGCGCCCTGCGCGAGCCAGGCGACGAACTCGGGCAGTACATGGTCGATCGGGTCGAGGCCGGCGACCATGTCGTCGGTGATGCCGGTGAGCTTCACCACCGCCGCCGGAATCGGGCGCAACGGGTTCACCAGACGCTGGAAACGGTCCACGATGCGACGGTCGCGCACGCGCACCGCGCCGATCTCCGTGATCGCGCAGCTGTTCGGGTAGAAACCGGTCGTCTCCAAGTCGAGCGCCACGTAATCGGACGGGAAGCCCGCCACACGGGAGGAGGCGACGGTCTCGAGATCGGACTGCTGGTCGGAAACGGTGGTGCCGGAAACGGTCACGGCTGCTCCTTACTCACAAGGTCGTATTCATCAAGTCGTATGCACTGGGCAGGCCGTTCACGTCATCACGCACGCCTGCACAGTCGTGGGCCATCCATCAACTAACGGCCCGTCATGCGCACTCCATGGTAGACGAGCCACCGGGACACGGAACATCCGCACCGGTTCGCGTCGGTGCCGCGTGTCGCGGAGGTCGTCGCCGCCGGCTTATGCGGCTTATGCGTCGAATGTGCACGGTTCAAGACATAACCTGTATGGTTCTGGCCGCAACGTGCATGATTTCGGGGGCTTTGTGCAGGTCGTCGGGACGAATGTGTGGGGTGCGGCGCTGAAGAACGCCGTATTGGTGGGGAATTCGTCCATGCAAAAGCCCGGAATTCCGCCAGTCTGGATTTCGTCTGCCGATGCGCGGGCACCGCTCTTCAGCACCACACCATGCAGGTTGCCTCCATCGGTCTACACGTTCGCCACGGAATCATGCACGTTCGTGCCGAAACCACGCAGGTTGGCCCCTCGGCCATGCACATTCGCCTCTGAACCATACACATTATCCAGCGCTATCCGGGCCGTATGGCCTCGACGGCAGGCACCGTGATGCGGTGGCTCCTATAGTTGGAATGTCGCACCGCCGTCACCGGCGGCATGCGACGCGCAAACGGAGACGGCCAAGGCGAAAGGCGGGCAATGAAACGGATCGTGGCGGGAATCGTGGCGCATGTGGACGCCGGCAAGACCACACTCTCCGAAGCGCTGCTCTACCGCACCGGCGAGATCCGCAAACTCGGCCGCGTCGACCACGGCGACGCCTTCCTCGACACCGACAGTCTCGAAAAAGCGCGCGGCATCACCATCTCCGCGCATCAGGCGCTCGTCGACTACGGCGACCTGAAACTCACCCTGCTCGACACCCCCGGCCACGTCGACTTCGCCGCCGAAACCGAACGCGTGCTGCGCGCCCTCGACTACGCGATCCTCGTCGTCTCCGGCACCGACGGCGTACAAGGTCACACCGAAACCCTCTGGCGACTCCTCGCCCGATACCACGTGCCCACGTTCATCTTCGTCAACAAATGCGACGCCGCCGGATTCGACCGCGATACGGCGCTCGCCGACCTGCGTCGCCGGCTCGGCGACGGCGTGTACCCGCTGCCGCTGCCCGGTGCGGACGGCGGCGACTCTGTCGGCGACGGCGTTCCGGACGGTGTCCCCGCCGGCGTTCCCGACACCACCCCCATCGACCTCGGTGACGCCGCCGAGGACATCGCCACGCTCGACGAATCCGCGATGGATGAATACCTCGAGACCGGCACGCTGACCGTCGGCACGTTGCGTGGCATGATCGCGCGGCGCGAGCTGTTCCCCGTGAGCTTCGGCTCCGCGTTGAAGCTCGACGGTGTGAAGGAGTTCCTCGACTCGCTCGACGCGTACACGCGCGAGACCGCGTGGCCGGACGCGTTCGGCGCGCGCGTGTTCAAGATCTCGCATGATGACAAGCACAACCGGCTCACCTGGCTGCGCGTGACCGGCGGCACGCTCAAGGCCAAGTCGATGGTCGCGCTCGGCGATGGCGACGGTGATAGTGACCATGGCGGCGCGGCCGAATCCACTCCCGAGAAGATCGACCAGGTGCGCGTCTACAACGGCGCGCGCTTCGAAATCGCCACCGAACTGCCGGCCGGCGCGGTGTGCGCGGTCACCGGTCTCGAACGCACGTTTCCCGGTGCCGGGCTCGGCGCGGAACCGGCGGCGGGCAGCCCCGAGATGCAGCCGGTCCTCACCTACACGGTCCTGCCGCCGGACGCCGCCGGCGACGGCAAAACGACCGGTGCCGTCGGCACCGTCGGCGCGGCGGCCACGGACGAGGAAAGGGACGCTGCCAATTCTGCCGCCCCGACCCCGCGCTTCGACGACCTCACCCTGCACAAGGTGATCGCCGCGCTGCGCGAACTCGAGGACGAGGATCCGCTGCTCCACGTCGTGTGGGTGGAACGGCTGCAGGAGCTCCACGTGCAGCTGATGGGCGCCGTGCAGCTCGAGATCATCCAGCAGACCCTGCACGACCGGTTCGGTCTCGACGTGGCGTTCGGCCCCGGCTCGATCCTCTACCGTGAGACCATCACCAAGCCCATCGAAGGCGTCGGCCATTTCGAACCGCTGCGCCATTACGCGGAGGCGCACATCCTGCTCGAACCGGGCGAGCCGGGCAGCGGCATCACGGTGGCGTCCGCGTTGAGCGTCAACGAGCTCGACCGCAACTGGCAGCGGCTCATCCTCACGCATCTGACCGAACGCGAGCACTTGGGCGTGCTCACCGGCTCGCCGCTTGCGGACGTGAAGATGACGCTCGTCGCCGCCCGTGCGCACCTGAAGCACACGGAGGGCGGCGACTTCCGGCAGGCCACCTACCGTGCGATCCGGCAGGGGCTGATGGAGGCGCGCGCCGGCGTGACCGGCCGCCCGGTCATCGGCGAGGATACGGCGCGGCCCGCATACGAGCTGCCGGAGGAGGACGAAACGAACGGCGGCGAGAACGGCAAGACCCGCGGCGATTCCGGTACGAAGACGAACGAGGCGACGGCCGGCGACCGCGACGTCGCCGCCATGGTGAAAACCGTCGCCGCCGACCCGGGCAACTGCGTGCTGCTGGAACCGTGGTACCGGTTCCGTCTCGAAGTGCCGTCCGATATGATTGGGCGTGCGATGGCCGACATCCAGCGCATGTCCGGCACGTTCGAGGCGCCCGCGGATGACGGCGACTATGCGGTCGTCGAAGGCGAGGCGCCGGTGAGCGAGATGCGCGACTACGCGATGGACGTGAACGCGTACACGCATGGCCGCGGTCGGTTCTCCGCGACGTTCGGCGGCTACAAGCCGTGCCATGACGCGGCGCGCGTGATCGAGGAGGCCGCGTACGATCCGGAATCCGACTTGGAGAACACGCCCGATTCGGTGTTCTGCGCGCACGGCGCCGGCTACCCGGTCAAGTGGTACAAGGTGCCGGAGTTTGCCCACGTCGACTATGCGACTTCCCTGTAGACCCCTTTAGACCCCTTTCAGGATTCCTTGTCAGGCTCCCGCACTACCAGATCTGCGGCCGCACGAACCCGTGCCGCTCGAGGAACCGCTGCACGTCGCGCAGCTCGTCCATGTTGATGGAATGTGCCATGCCCGGGTACACGTGCTCGTCGAGCGTGCCGTGCGTGCGCCAGAACGCGCTCATCGCCGCCACATCCGACTTGGGGAAGATGTCGTCGATCGCGCCATGGCCGTAGAAGACCGGCGGCTTCGCATCCGCACCCGCGCCTGCGAGCGTCGCGTCGCCGGGCAGGTCGCCGGGGGCGAGCCAGCCGGAGAAGCTGACGGCCGCCGCATAGCGCGTCGGGTCGAAGCGGAGCATGTGCGCGGCGAGCAGGCCGCCCTGCGAGAAGCCCATCGTGACGACCGTGCGGTCGGCGGGGATGTTCTCGTGCACCCAATCGTCGATCGCCTGCGCCGCCTCCTTCGCCTGACGGGTCAGGGATTCGCCCTCCGGCACGCCCTCATGCGCCCAGTCGCCGAACCAGGTGCCGCCCATGCCGTAGGGAATCGGGGCCCTGAGGCTTGCGTAGTCGGCGGAACCCGCGCCGCAGTAGCGCAGCAGGTCGGGCAGATCGTATTCGTTGGACCCCCATCCGTGCAGCAGCACGAACACGGGGGAGCCGGAGGAACCGTTCAGACGCGTCAAAGCCTTCGTGATCTTCATGCCTCCCAGTGTAGGCCGGGATGTCAGTGCGATAACACCTCATAAGGAAGGCGTATAGCAACGCCGTATGTTTTCCGGACGACGTTGGTTATGCTCGGTACCAGCCGCATGGGGAACGGCCTCATGCCGATGCCAAAGCAACGCGTAAGCGCAACACGCAACACGATAGGGGGTGCGCAATGACCAGGTTCAACACTCAGCTCGTCCACGGACTGCCGCTCGGAGACAACTCCACCGGAGCCGTGAACCCGCCGATCTACAACTCCACGACATATGCCTTTGAGAAGGTCGAGTCCATGCCCCGCTATGATTACGCGCGCAGCGGCAACCCGACCCGTGAGTTCCTGGAGAACCAGATCGCGCAGCTCGAGCACGGCGCGCGCGGTTTCGCGTTCGCGTCCGGCCTGGCCGCCATCCACGCCGTGCTGAGCGTGTTCAAGCCGGGCGACCGCATCGTCGTCGGCAAGAACATCTACGGCGGCACCTATTCGATGTTCCACGAGTACTTCGCCGACCGCGGCCTCGAGTTCGTCACGGCTGACACGCATGACTACAAGGCGCTGGAGAAGGCGATCGCCGGCGACGTCGCGGAGGGCCGCGAGGCCGCGAAGGCCGTCTACTTCGAGGTGCTCACCAACCCGCTGCTCGACGTGAACGACGTGCGCGGCATCGCGAACATCGCGCACCGCTACGGCACGAAGGTGATCGTCGACAACACGTTCGTCACCCCGTACCTGCAGCGTCCGCTCGATCTGGGTGCCGACGTGGTCCTCCACTCCGCCACCAAGTATCTCGCCGGCCATTCCGATGTGAACGCGGGTCTCGTGGTCACGCTCGGCGAGAAGATCGGCCAGCAGATCTACTTCGCGCAGAACCGTTTCGGCGGCGTGCTCGCGCCGGCCGAATGCGACGCGGTGCGCCGCGGCATCCAGACGCTCGCCCTGCGCATGGACCGTCAGCAGGCGAACGCGAAGGCCATCGCCCAGTACCTGCTCGCGCATCCGCTCGTGAAGACCGTCCACTACCCGGGTCTTCCCGGCAACGAGGCGGAGCTCGCCGCCAAGGGCCTCAAGGGTGCGGGCGGCGTCCTGAGCTTCGAGGTCGTGCCGGGCGTCGATCCGGCCGACGTGCTCGACAACCTGCACATCTTCCGTCTGGCCGTCTCGCTCGGCGCGGTCGAAAGTCTCGCGGAGCTTCCGTGTCGCATGACGCATTTCGAACTGCCGCGTGAGGAGCGTCTCAAGGTCGGCATCACCGACGAGCTGGTGCGCCTGTCCGTCGGCATCGAGGATGCGGCCGACCTGATCGAGGATCTCGGCCAGGCGTTCGACATCGCCTACGACCGCTACATCAAGCGCCACGCCGGT
Organism: Bifidobacterium sp. LH_426; assembly: GCF_056356875.1. Lineage (NCBI taxonomy): Bacteria > Bacillati > Actinomycetota > Actinomycetes > Bifidobacteriales > Bifidobacteriaceae > Bifidobacterium > Bifidobacterium sp. LH_426. Next base: position 119,296 of record NZ_JBKEVB010000004.1, on the reverse strand, counting down.
GCCGACGTCTTCAGCGAACTCACCGCCGGCGTCCTCGCGTAAGGCCTGCGTAGGGCCCGTGTAGGGCCCCGCGTAAGGCCTGCGTAAGGCACAGCCGATCCCTTCAGATCAGCCCATCCTCCTCAAGCGCGGCCGCCATGCGGTCGAACGCCTCGACGAGCAGCGGGCGCGGCATCGCGACGTTGAACCGCACGCAGCCGCGCCCGGCCTTGCCGCATTCTCGTCCGTCGGTGAGCGCCACGTGCGCGCGCTCCAGGAAATACCCCGCCGGGTCGTCGAGCCCGAGCGGCGAGAAGTCGAGCCACGCGATGTACGTGCCCTGCGGCCGTGCATACCGCACCGCCGAGAGACGCCCGCGCATCGCGGCATCGACCACGTCGAAATTGCCTTTCAGATAATCGAGCACGCCGTCCAGCCACTCCGAGCCGCCGTCGTAGGCGGCGACCGCCGCGAACGCGCCGATCGTGGCCGTCTGATGCTCGGACATCTCCGCGTCGCGGAGCCACATCGCCATATCCGCCGGATTCGTGAGGATCACCTGCGCGCATTTCGTGCCGGCGATGTTGAACGCCTTCGAAGCGCTCGTCGCCGTGAACGCCTGCATCGCCGTGCGCCCGTCGATCGACGCGAACGGCACGTGCCGCGCGCCATCGTAGACGAACGGCGCATGGATCTCGTCGGAGAAGATACGCACGTCGTACCGCTCGGCGAGCGCGGACAGCCGCAGCATCTCGTCGCGCGTCAGCACCTTGCCGATCGGATTGTGCGGGTTGCACAGCACGAACGCGTGGCAGCCGTCCTCGAACGCGCGTTCGATCGCGTCGAAATCGAACAGCCATCCCGCGCCGCTGCCGTCGTCGTCGCCGTCGCGCAGCATCGGAATCTCTATCACGTCGACGCCGCACAGTCCCGGCACGCTCAGGAACGGCATGTACGCGGGCGTCGGCACGACGATCGAATGTCCCTCGCCGACGATCTCGTTCAGGAAGACCTCATACGCCTCCATCACGTCCGGCACGGTGCGGATGACCGCCGGGTCGACGTTCCAGTCGTAACGCAGCTGCCATGCGGCGCACGCGCGCGCCACCTCGCGCTTCAACGGGTCCGACAGGTAGCCGGTCGCGCCGCGCGTCGCCGCGTCGGCGATCGCGCGTGCGACGCACGGCGCGAGACCGAAGTCCATTTCCGCGATGAACGCGCCGATCGCGCCCGGGAATCGCGTCCACTTGTCCGAGCCGATGCGCACGAGGTCGTCCGCCGTGAGCGCGTCGATCGCCGCCGCGTCGAACGCCGGCGTGGCGGCGGCGCAGCCGGCGGTTTCGGTGATGATGGTTTCGTCGATGATGGTGCCAGTCATGCTCATGGCGTCCATTGTCCGCGCGACGGCATCGCCGCTCAACGCCGCGGCACCACGAAATCGTAATGACGCCCGTCCATTTGCTTATCGCGAGTCACTGCGCGGTCAGATACGTGACCGCCGTACGCTGCATCTCGCGCACCAACGCGTCCACCGCCGGACGATGGTCGCCGGCGCGCGTCACCACACCCACTTCGCGCGTCGCGTAATCGTCGGCGATCGGGCAGGCGACCAGGTCCTCGCCCAGATTGATGTGCGTGTCCAGTTCGGGTACGAGCGAGACTCCCATGCCCACTTCGACCAGATTCTGCGTCGCCCAGTAGTCGTCCGTCGTATGGACGACGTCCGGCGTGAAGCCGGCGCGCGAGGCGAGTTTGACGAGATTCGCGCGGCAGGTCGGGCAACCGGCGATCCACGACTCGTCCTTCGCGGCCGCCAGCGAGACCGGCTTGCGGTCCTCCTCGTAGCGGCGCGCCACGTCGCTCGACCGGCGCACGAGCAGACGCAGCGGATCCGAGCCGAGCGAATGGAACGTGAGATCGTCGCCCAACGGGAGGAACGACGGGATGGAACTGTAGCGGAACACGGCCGCCGCGTCCGCCTTGCCGCGCGACACCTGCACGATCGCCTCCGGCGGCTCCATCTGCGTGAGGCTCAGCTTCACGTCGGTGAACATGCCCAGCTTGACCACCGTGCGCGCCGCGATTGTCGAACAGATCGACGGCGGGGCGATCAGCGACAGGTGCGAGTAGCGGCGCTCGCGGTAGTCCTCGAGTTCGCGCGAGGCGTGTTCGAGCCGTTCCGCGATCGACTCGCCGTGACGGGCGAGCATTGCGCCCGTAGCCGTCAATCGCACGCCGTGCGACGTGCGTTCCACCAGCGTCGTGCCGCACTGCGTCTCGAGCTTCTTGACCTGCTGGCTGATCGCCGGCTGCGACCAGCCGAGCGCCTTCGCCGTGGCCGAGAACGAACCGTAGCGTTCGATCTGCCACAGGGTGACCAGCGACTGCGGGTTCAGTTCCGTCATAAGCGACTCGATTCGTTGAGGGTGGGTGGATGATGCGGTGCGTGGAATGGGTGATGCCGTCGGCTAGTTTTCGTTCGTCAGATAGGTGCGTGCGGAAATGAACGAGGCGTGCTTCCCTCGGAAATCCACATCTCCACGATAGACCACGGAACGCTGTTCCGGCGGGATGCCGAGTCCGTCTCCCACGGGCGTGAGGTTCTTGCAGAAATCGTCGCGAGCCGTCTGTCCGGATTTGATTTCGATGAGCCGCGGATGCAGGGCGTCGGTCATGTCCATGAGGTCGATCTCCACGCCGTTGGCGTCGCGGTAGAAGAACAGGTGAGGCTCCTTGTCCGCGTTGAAGTACCGTTTGATGGTCTCCCCGATGATGAGGTTCTCGAACACTTCGCCGCGTTGTGGATGATGGATGAGCGTCTCCGCGCTGTCGATGCCGAGCAGGTAATTCAGCAGTCCGGTGTCGTGGAAGTAGAGTTTCGGTGTCTTGATCAGACGTTTGCGCGCGTTCGACGCGTATGGTGCTAGCAGGAAAACGATGTAGCTGGATGTGAGAATGGATAGCCACGCCTTCGCGGTTTTACTGCTGACACCGGCTTCCGCCCCCAGTTTGCTGAAATTGACGAGCTGACCGGCGCTCTGCGCGCACAGGCGCAGAAACGTGCGGAACGATTGCAGGTTGCGTACGTCGAGGATATCCGCCACGTCGCGCTGTATGTAGGTGGTGATGTAGCTGCGGTAATACACGGATTCGGGGATGTCCACCTCGTACAGGTGAGGGTATCCGCCGCGGAACATGAACGCGTCGACGGTAAGCGAGGGGTTGGCCTGAGTGGCTTCGGCATAGCTCAACGGCAGCAGCTGCATGATGCCGACCCTGCCGGCCAGTGATTCGTCCACATGCTTGAGCATGAGAAAATTCTGGGAACCGGACAGGAGATATTGGCCCATGTCATGTCGTTCATCGGATGCGGCCTGGATCTCCGGGAACAGGTCGGGAGCGTATTGTGCTTTGTCGATGAGCAGATGCGAGGGGCGGGATCGGATGAATCCGACCGGATCCTCCTGTGCGCCTGTCCGGATGTTCCTGGTCTCCAGATTGAGATAGTCGTAATCGGGGAACGCATGGCGGAGCAGCGTGGATTTGCCGCTTTGCCTTGGGCCCATGACCGATACCACGGGGAACCATGTCGCCATCTGGCGGGCGCGTGCCGTAAGCGTGCGTGGAATCATCGCTGATGCCTTTCCTGCAGGTTCGTCGATTGCCGAGAATGGATATGTAGATTCGGAAGTAGGACTTATGATAATCGGGAAGTGGGATTTATGATAATCGGGAAGTGGGAGTGCCGATGATTCATCAGTGGAAAGCATGCGGATTCATCAGTGGGCCGATGAAGGCGAAGATCTCGTCCAGCACGGCACGGCTCCAGAAGTCGTTCTCGTGCTCGGCACCGTCGACAAGGATGAGCCGTGCGTCGTAGCCGCGGGCGACGAGGCGGTCGCGCATCTTCACTGACTGACGGTAGGGGACGACGGTGTCGCTGGTGCCGTGCAGCAGCAGCGTCGGCGGGTAGTCGCGGCCGTCCTCCACCTGCAGGAACGGGCTCATCGCGGCGGCACGCTCACGCACCTCGTCGGTGATGCCGGTGGCGGGCGTCGCGCCCACGACGGCGGCGAACGGGCCGAAATAGTAGAGACGGAACGGGTCGTCCTCGTGGCCGAACGCGTCGACCGCCTCCGTCAGATCCGTGGGCGGGAAGCAGCTGACCACGAAATCCACGGCGTCGCTTTCGTCCGGCCAGGTGCCGTCCGCATAACGCGGGTCGTCGGCGGTCATGCCGACCAGCAGCGCCGTGTTGCCGCCCGACGACGTGCCCCAGATGCCGAGCCGGTCCGGGTCGACGTGCCATTGCGCGGCGTTCGCGCGCAGATAGCGGATCGCCGATTTCACGTCCTCGAGATATGCGGGGAACACGTGCTCCGGATTGCGCGAGGCGTTGCGATGGTTCACCGTGGCGACCACGTAGCCTTCACGCGCGAGCTCGGCGAGCTGCGGCAGCTCGTAGTCGCGGTCCGGCGTGGTCCACGCGCTGCCCTGCACGAACACGACGGTGGGGTAGCGGCGGTCGTCGGTGGGGTTGGTGGGGTTCTGCGGCGCGATGATGTCCATGACGAGATTGTCCGGTCCGGTCTTGTACGCCACGTTGCGCGTGACGCGAGCAAGTCCCAGCCGTTGCGGGTTCGCGGGAATGTGGACGGTGGACGCGGTTTGCGCGGTTTGTGCGATGGATTGCGGCGGGAGGGAAACGGTTTGCGATGATGCGGTCGGCATAGGATGCGCAGCTTTCGGTCGGAGTGGGTTGGGTGATGGGAAAGAGGTACGGATTGCTGCCCATGGTAGGCGACGTGCGATCACCGTTCCCGTAACGGTTCATAAAGGATGGATATAGCGGCACCGACCGGTTGCATCGTGTTTTCCGCTATCGTCATGCGCAACGGTACGGGATGGGGCCCGTACCCTCGCATGATTCGGGGGAAACATGACGACGATCGACAGTCAGCGCATCATATCGAAACATGAGCACGGGGAGGCCGACCCGTTGGCGGGATTCGTCACGGCCGACGACCTCGACGGCATCGGCGGTGCGAACAGGGAGGCCGAGAGCATCGTGAACGCCGGGGCGCGGCGTGCGTTCCTCGAGCAAGTGCGGGAGCAGCTCGGTGATGGCGTCATCGTCGACGAGTCCGACGCCATTGCCGAACTCGTGGCGTCGCATCATCATGCGTTCAGCCATGAGAACGCGCCGTTCGCCGTGCTGTTGCCGGGGTCGGAGCATGATGTCAGCGTGATTCTGCGCGCCGCGAACGAGCAGCGCATCGCCGTATATACGCGCGGAGCCGGTACCGGTCTCGGCAAACTGTCGACGATTACGTTGCCGGGGGTGCTGCTGCTTACCGACCGTCTGAATCGGATTCGTGAAATCAACCCGCTTGGGCATTACGCGGTCGTCGAGGCGGGCGTCATCAACGCACGCATCAACGAGGCGACGCGGCAGTACGGGCTGTATTATCCGCCGGATCCGGTCAGCTACGAACGTTCCACCATTGGCGGCAATGTGGCGACCAATGCGGGTGGACTGAAATGCGCGAAATACGGTGTGACCCGTGACTCGCTGCTGTCCCTGACCGTGGTACTCGCCGACGGGCGCATCATCGAGACCGGTCGTCCCACGATGAAGAACGTAGCCGGATTCGACCTGACCGCGTTGTTCACCGGTTCGGAAGGGTTGCTCGGCGTGGTCGTCGCCGCGACCATACGACTGCGGCCTATCCCGCGTGGATTGGCGAAGACCATCGTGTTCGCCGACGACCTGGACCAGGCCGGATTCGCCGTCGACACGGTCCTCGGCACGCAAGTGCAGCCGGCGTCCATGGAACTCATGTCCGCGCCTCCGGACGCCACCGACCTCGACGTGTTCGGCGAAGTGGCGTACGGTGCTCAATGGCTCATCGAAATCACGACGGATGGTGCTTCCGCTCGGCAGGATGCGGACGTTCTGGTTGACGCGCTCAATCGCGCCGGTGCATGCGTGCTGTTGGCGAGTGACGCACAGGCCGAGGCGTTCCTCGCCATGCGCAAGGCCGGCAAGGCGTTCCCGCGCGGCAAGGCGTGGATGGCGGGCAGCGACGTCGCCGTGCCGCTGGACCGCATCTCCGAATTTCTGCGTTATCTCGCCCGCCTCGCGGATGATGCCCACGCGAAACTCACCATCCTCGCCCACGTCGCCGACGGCAACACCCATACCGGGTTCATCCTGCCCAGGAATTCATCGGACGACGTGTTTCCGCCTGCGCTCGCCGAGGCGAACCGGCGGTTGTTCGACTACGTGCTCTCGCACGGTGGCACGATCACCGGCGAACACGGCATCGGACTCGAGCTCAAAGACCGTCTCGTCGCGCAGATCGGCGAAGACAATCTCGATCTGCAGCGTGCCATCAAACGCACGCTCGATCCGAACGGGATTCTCAATCCGGGGAAGTGGGTGTGATTGATGGACACTGGTATGACGATTCTCTCCGATACGGTTTCCGCTGATACGGCCGGTATCGGCACCGGTTCCGCGGCGTCGATTTCGTCTGACGCTCGCATTCGCCGTTCGGCGATTCTTGAAGCATTGCGTCCGGGGGATTCCCTGCGTGGTGGTGCCGTGCCGTCCGTCTCTGCACGCCGGCCTATCGACATCGCCGCCGGCTTGCCGGATGAGACGCTGCTTCCGCGTGAATGCATCGGTGAGGCATTCGCACAGGCGACGTATGCACCTGCGGCGTTGTCCTATCCGTCGCCGTTCGGAGTGGCCGCCTTGCGTGAGATCATCGCCCGTAGGCGCGGTGTGGATGTGGAATCAGTAATCGTGACGAACGGTGCGATGGGCGGCATTTTCCTGTCCATGATGGCGGTGACGAATCCCGGCGACACCGTGCTCGTCGAGAATCCGGCCTTCCCGCAGTGGGCAGGCACGTTCCGGCGGTTCGGTGTGCACGTCGAAGCCGTCGGTCTGACCGAATCGGGCATCGACGTGGACGACGTCGAACGTCGTCTGCGTGCCGGCGGCCGGTATGCGGCCATCTACACGATCCCCGACTTCCAGAATCCGACGGGCGTCGTCTCCTCGCCGGAGACCAAGCGCCGACTGCTGGATGTCGCCGCGCGGTACGGTGTGCCGGTCATCGCCGATAACCCGTACCGGGAGCTATGGTTCACACATGAGCCCGCCGAATTCCCGCGTGAATACCGTGGCACGGCGGGAAGCCCGTTGTTGGAGATCGGGTCGTTCTCGAAGTGGCTGGGGCCGGGGTTGCGCGTCGGCTGGCTTATCGCGGACCCGGATCTGATCGGACGCATCGCCGAATACCGTCTTGCGGTGGATGGTGGTGTCTCGGCGGTCACCCAGCATGCGTTGGCCTCGCTGTTGGCCGATGAGGGGTGGGCTGATGGGTTGCTGGCGGGGCAGCGGGCCGTGTATGCGGATAAAGCCGCCGCACTGGCCGGCGAACTCCGTCGGAATTTCGACGATGACATCCGCTTCGACCGACCGCAAGGCGGATACTTCCTGTGGGCGCGGCTGCCGCGATGGCTGCGCGTGGAGGATGACGCAGTAGCGCGCGAACTCGCGGCGGAGGGCATCAATCCAATCGGTGGCGAGGGGTTCTTCGTCGGCGGCGTGCCGGGTGGTCGTGATGCGGCATACGCCCGATTCTCCTTCGCACACGCGTCACAGGCCGATCTGGTCGAGGGAGTGGCGCGTCTGCGAACCGTGGCGGAACGGGTGCGCCCAAGGTTATAAATCCTGTTTATCACCATATACGCGTCTATAAGTCGGCTTTATGGCGAAATGGGGGAGAATCGGGATAACGAACAGGCGATTCACCAAGTGAAGCGTTGTTAGGCTGTCGGTACGACCTGCAACGGGGGGACACGGAGCAGGTCGGGGGAAACGACTTATCCGCAACATCGCAAAGGGGAATAACGTGAACGCGACGAACGGTTCGAAAGGCACTTGGAAGCAGGCGTGGAAGCTCGTCGCCGCCGGTATGTCGGCGACGGCGCTCATGGCCCTCGCCGCTTGCGGTTCCGGTTCGGCGGCGCAGACCGCGTCCGGCGACACCGGAACGCCGCAGCAGGGTGGTTCGGTGACCATCGTCGAATCGCCCGACAGCCTCCAGTGCATCGATCCGTTCCAGACCGCGTGGACCCAGTCGCGCACCATCGTGCGCAACTACGTGGATTCGCTCGTCGACCAGGATCCGAAGACCGGTGAGATCAAGCCGTGGCTCGCCAAGAGCTGGACCATCAGCGACGACGGCAAGACCTACACGTTCGCGCTCAAGGACGGCATCACCTTCTCCGACGGTTCCAAGTTCGACGCAGATGCCGTGGTGGACACCTTCACCGAGAACCTGGCCACTCTCAAGGAGAAGCCGGGCACGGTGGGCGGTTTCTACGTGCAGAACCTCACCGGCGTGAGCAAGGTGGACGACCACACCGTCAAGTTCGAGCTCTCCGCGCCGAACGCCAGCTTCCTGCAGGGGCTTGCGACGCCTACGCTCGGCATCATCTCGCGCGCCTCCGCCAAGCTCACCCCGCAGCAGCGCTGCGACGGTCAGGCGGTCGGCACCGGTCCGTTCACCATCGAGAAGTACGACGCCAAGACCGGCGTGACGTTGAAGAAGCGCACGGGATACACGTCCTCGTCGCCGCTTGCCGCGCATCAGGGCGACGCCTACCTCGACTCCATCACCATCTCCTACGTGCCGGAGAATTCGGTGCGCCTCGGCAACTTCGCCTCCGGCACCGCCGACATCGTGTGGACCGACTCCGACTCTCCGTTCGTGCAGAACGACATCACCCAGATCAAGCAGACCGGCGGCACCGTGCAGAGCCGCGCCCTGCCGGGAGCCACGTTCGGTCTGTTCCCGAACGTGCGCAACGGCGGCGTCCTCTCCGACAACGACGTGCGTCAGGCGCTGAGCCTGTCCATCGACCGTACCACCTACGGCAACACGGTGCTGCGTGACGGATATCCGACCGTCAAGGGCGTGATCAGCTCCACCACTCCCGGTTTCAAGGCGGAACCGTCCAGCGTCGAATACGACACGGCGAAGGCCGCGAAACTGCTCGACAAAGCGGGCTGGGAGAAGGGTTCCGACGGCTACCGCTACAAGGATGGCAAGAAGCTGACCGTCACTTTCCTCACCTCCGAGAAGGATGACGGCTATGAGCTCATCCAGGACGAACTCAAGAAGACCGGCTTCGACTTCCAGATCAAAGTGGTCACCAGCGCCCAGTACACGACGCTCACCAATGCCAACAAGTACGACCTTGTCTCGCTGACCTACACGCGCGCCGACCAGAGCGCCATCAACACGCTGCTCGACGAACGCTACGCCACCTTCAAGGCGATCTCCGGCAACACGCAGGATGCGGACTCCCAGGCCACGCTCGAAGCGGCATTCGACAAGGGCACCGCCACCACCGACACCAAGGAACGCACCTCCATCTACGAGGGTGTGCAAGACACGATCAGCAAGGAGAACATCATCATCCCGGTGTTCGAACGACTCCAGGACGTCGGCCTGTCCTCCAAGGTGCATGGCCTGCGCTTCACCGGCGAATCGTTCGGCGACTTCCACGACCTGTGGAAGGCCCAGTGACCGGAGCGAATCGGCTCGGCCGATAAATACGACGCAAGGAATCGAGGGAACCGATGAGAACATCGAAACTGTGGTACGTGCTCGGACGCATCGCGCAGGCGGTGCTGGTGCTGTGGGCCGCGTACACCGTGTGTTACGTCATCCTGAACCTGCTGCCCGCCGACCCGCTGGCGCTCGTCCTGCAGGCCAAGGGAACGGACATCGGCTCCCTCAGCGCCGACCAAGTGGCGACATTGCGTCATTCATACGGGCTTGACGCCAACCCGGTGCAGCAGTACTTCACGATGCTGTTCGCCGCCCTTCACGGTGATTTCGGTACCTCCTACACGCTGGGACAGCCGGTGCTGCCGCTGCTCGTCTCCCGAGTCTCCAGCACGCTGCTCGTCAGCCTGCTCGCGCTCGTCGTCGCCGTGGCGTTCGCCTTCGCGCTGGCGTTCATCGCCGTGTTCACCCGCAATCGCGTGATTCGCGACGTGCTCAGGGCGATTCCGGTCGTGGGCATGTCGGTGCCGTCCTTCTGGGTGGGACTGCTGCTCATGCAGGTATTCAGCTTCTCGCTCGGGTGGTTCCCGTCCATGGGCATGCAGGGATGGAAGAGCCTTGTGTTGCCCACCATCACGATGGCCATCCCCACGGGCGCGCTGCTCGGTCAGCTGCTGCTCAGCGAATTCGACGAGGTGCTGGACAGCCCGCAGGCCGTGGTCGCCAAGGCACACGGGCTGAGCCGCACGCAGGTCATCGTCCATCACGTCATCAGGAACGCGTCGCTGCCGTCCCTCACTATTCTGGGTCTGCTCGTCGGAGACACGTTCACCGGCGCGATCATCGCCGAAACCATCTTCGCCCGACAGGGTCTGGGCATGCTGATCCAGCAGGCCGTCACCCAGCAGGACATCCCGATCGTGCAGGGGGCCGTTGTGCTCGCCGCCGGCGCGTTCGTCCTGGTCAACCTCATCGTCGACCTGATCTATCCGCTGCTCGATCCGCGCATCCGCATCTGACGTTCCAAGGAGACCTGCCATGACCACCCAACTCACACTCGACCTGACCCGTCCCGAACCGAAGGCCGCGCGTCTTCTCGGAGAAACGTCCGTCGTCCGTCGCCGCCGCGGGCGGATCGCATCCGCGTTGCGCAAGACCGCCGCACTGGCACGCAACCATGTGGCCGCCTCGATCGCCGCGCTCTATGTGGCGCTCGTCCTCGTCTCCGCGTTCCGTCCCCAGTGGTTCGCCCATACCGACCCGTATGCCACCGCTCCGGCACAGAGCATGCAGGCGCCCTCCGCCGCGCACTGGTTCGGCACCGACAAGCTCGGACGAGACGTGTTCAGCCGCGTGATCTATGGTGGCCGCACCACGATCACCGCCAGCCTGGTCGCGCTCGCCATCGCGGTCGTCGCCGGACTGCTGCTCGGCGTGGTCGCCGGATACTTCGGAGGCGTCCTCGACGCGCTGCTCATGCGTTTCGTCGACGTGTGGCTCGCCATTCCGGGACTGTTGCTCGCCATCACCATCGTCACGGCCATCGGCTTCGGCACCATGCCGGTCGCCATCGCCATCGGCGTGGGCATCTGCCCGACCTTCGCCCGCACCACGCGCTCGCAGGTGCTCCGCGTCAAGCAGGAGGACTACATCGAAGCGGCGCGCACCAGCGGCTCGTCGAACCTCTCCATCATCGTCAACCACATCCTGCCCAATTCGTTCGGCCCCGTCGGCGTGCTCGCGCTGCTCGACTTCGGCGGCATCATCATGGCCGTCGCCACGTTGAGCTTCCTTGGCTTCGGCGTCAAGCCGCCGGAGGCGGAATGGGGCTCGCTCATCAACGACGGCCGTGACTACCTGCTCACCTCGCCGTGGCTGTCCGTCCTGCCCGGTCTCGTCGTCGTCGCCACCGTGCTCGCCATCACCGTGCTCGGCAACGCCGTGAAGAAGGAGCTGAAATGACCGACGCAACCACTACTGCGGCGCAGAACGCTCCGCTGCTCGACATCGTCGACCTGCGCGTCTCCTACACTTCGCGCCGCCGTTCCATCGACGCCGTGCGCGACGTCACCTTTGCCGTGAAGCAAGGCGAGCGTGTGGCGATTGTCGGCGAATCCGGCTCCGGCAAATCCACGATTATCCGCACCGTGCTCGGCATCCTGCCGGAGAACGCGACCGCCACAGGCAGCGTGCTGCTCGACGGAAGCGACCTGCTCAAGGCCGACGACCGACAGTGGCTCGAAGTAAGACGCACCGCCATCGGCTTCATTCCGCAGGACCCGCAGACCAGTCTCGATCCGACGCTCACCATCGGCCGTCAGTTGGGGCTCATCGTCCGGCTCAAGGAGCATCTTGACGGTGACGCGCTCCAGACGCGCGTCGAGCAGCTGCTCGAGGAGGCCGGCTTCGACAAGCCCGCGCTGCGCGCCAAGCAGTACCCGCACGAACTGTCCGGTGGTCTGAAGCAGCGTGCGCTCATCGCCGAAGCGCTCGTCGGCGACCCGAAACTGCTCGTCGCCGATGAGCCCACCAGCGCGCTGGACGTCACCGTGCAGAAGGAGATTCTCGACCGCATCGACGAACTTGTGCGTGCCAAGGGGCTGTCCCTGCTCATGGTCACCCATGATTTGGCCGTGGCTGCCGACCGTGCCGACACGATCGTCGTCATGCACAACGGCGTCATTGTGGAACAGGGTGAGTCCGACCACGTCGCACGGCATCCGCTGGAGCAGTACACCATCGATCTGTTCAATGCCGCGCCCGCCCACCGTCTCGACGTGCTCACCGCACAGGCGGAGAATGCGGAAGGCTCGAAGGATACGGGTGTAGAGAAGGTCTCCGGCGAATCCGGCCCTGTCGAAGAATCTGCGGTGCGTTGGCATAACGTGACCAAACAGTTCGCGTTGCGGCGCACGCAAGGCGGTGCCGGTGCCCGCACGTTCAAGGCACTCGACGACGTGACGCTCGATGCGCCACGAGGCCGGACCTTGGCGATCGTCGGCGAATCCGGCTCCGGCAAGTCCACGCTGCTCAAGATCGCGCTCGGCCTCGAGAAGCCGGAGAACGGCTACGCGGAGGTCAATGGGATCAACATCACCAAGACCGGCGGCCGTGAGCTGCGCAATGCGCGCCGCACGTTCCAGCTCGTGCAGCAGAATCCGTTCGGCTCACTCGACCCGACCAAGAAGATCTCGCAGATCATCTCCGAACCGCTCAATGCGTTCCATGAAGGTGACAGGGCATCACGTCGTCGCCGTGTCGCCGAACTGCTCGACCGTGTGGCATTGCCCGCAAGCGTGGCGAATGCGAAGCCGAAGGAACTGTCCGGCGGACAGTGCCAGCGCGTCGCCATCGCCCGTGCGCTCGCCATCCGCCCGAACACGTTGTTCCTCGACGAACCGGTGTCCGCGCTGGACGTGACCGTCCAGTCACAGGTCATCGACCTGCTCATCGATCTGCAGAAGGATCTGGGATTGAGCTACGTGTTCGTCACCCATGATTTGTCCGTCGTCTCGCAGATCGCGCACAGGGTGGCCGTCATCGAACGCGGGCATCTCGTCGAGCAGGGACCCGTCGAGCAGGTGCTCACGCATCCGAAGAACGACTACACGAAGCGACTGCTGGCCAGCGTTCCCGGCCAGCGTCACTGACATATCAGATATCAGATTTTCCGGGAATTATTTCCACAACCACATAGCAAACAAGGGGGAAACCATGTCCGAGTGGAGCAAGATCGATCGACTGAACGCGGTCTTCAAGGGGGAGAAGGCCGATCGTCCGCCGGTCAGCTCGTACACGCACGAAGTCGCCGCCGAACGCAACGGCGACGACCTGGTCGCGGCCACGCTGCGCAACGCGCGCAAGTGGGATTGGGACTGGATCAAGCTCAACCCGCGCACCGTCCACTACGCCGAGGCGTGGGGCAACGAGTACGACTACAACGACTACCCAGTGCCGTTCCTGCCGATTCCGGCCCAGAAGAAGGCGATCGTCAATACGCCCGACGACCTGTGGAAGGTGAACGAGCTCGACATCGCCGGCAACGCACCAATCGAGGAACAGGTCGACGTGATCCGCAAGGTGAAGGAAGGCGCGCCGGACACTCCGGTGTTCGCCACCCTGTATTCGCCGATCAACGTGCTCAGCAAGCTCGCCGGTCTGCCGCTCGCGCCCGGTCTGCCCGCGCCCGGCTCCACCACCACGCTCACCATCCACGATCTCTTCAAGGAGAACCGCGCCGGCGCGCACCATGCGCTCCACGCGATCGCCGAGACGCTCGCCAAGTACGCCGCGGCCCAGAAGGAGGCGGGCGCGGACGGCCTCGTGTTCGTCGTCGCCGGCATCACCAACCCTGGCTTCCTGAGCGAAGCCGAGTACAACGAGTTCTCCCGTCCCTACGACGATATCGAGCTTGAGGGCGCGGACGGCCTGCTGCGCATCGTGCACACCTGCGGTGCCGAATCCCATCCGCAGTGGTTCCAGGAGTTCCCGCTGGAGGGCATCAACTGGGATCACGAGGATCCCAGCAACCCGGGCATCGACGTGGCGCTCGACAAGACCAAGGTCGGTGGCGTCAACCACAACCTGCTCGCGCAGGAGCCCACCGTCGAAGTGCTCGACAAGATCCGTCAGGAGGTCACCGAGGCGAGGAAGGTCACCGGCGACGTGCTCGTCGTCGCGCCCACCTGCTCCGTCTCCTCCAAGGCGTCTGACGAGGCGATTGCCGCCTACAAGGAGGCCGCCGTCGCCTGACATCGGGTGCCTCGGTGCAAGCACGCAAGCAACTACGTAATCATCACGGTCGAATCATCCGACACGGCCGAATCATCCCACCACTACACATAAGAAAGCACACGTAAGGAGCGAATATCATGACCTACTTCATCACCGGCGCCACCGGTCACTACGGATCCGCAGTCGTCCGTGAACTCATCGCGCTCGGCACGCCCGCCGACCAGATCATCGCCGCCGGTCGCAACGCGGACAAGCTTGCCGCGCTGAAGAACGAACTCGGCGTCAACACCGCCCAGGTCGACAACGACGATCCGGCGGCTCTCGACAAGGCGCTCGAAGGCGTCGACAAGGTGCTGCTCGTCTCCGGAGGCGACTTCGCCAAGCGCGCCCAGCAGCACCGCAACGTCATCGACGCTGCCAAGAAGAACGGCGTGAAGCTCCTCGCCTACACGTCCGTGCTCAAGGCGGACACGTCGCCGCTGCTCGTCGCCGTCGACCACCGCGCCACCGAAGCCTACCTCGAGACTGCGGGCGTGCCCTACGTGAGCCTGCGCAACACCTGGTACGCCGAGAACTTCATCGACGAGGTGAAGCAGGCCGGCGCGAGCGGCGTACTCGAAACCGCCGCGGGCGACGGTGCGATCGCCGCCGCGTCCCGCGCGGACCTCGCCGCCGTCGGCGCCAAGGTGCTGTTTGACGGCACGCTCGTCAACGCAACCCTCGAACTCAGCTCCGACGCGACGTTCACCTACGCTGACCTCGCACGAATCGCCGGTGAGATTTACGGCAAGGAAGTCGCCTACAAGCCGGTTTCCGTCGAGCAGCGTGGCGAGGACCTCAAGGCGGCCGGCGTGCCGCAGGGTGGCATCGACTGGGTCACCAAGCTCGACGGCGACATCGCCGCCGGTGCGCTCGCCGGACCCACCGGCGGTCTGTCCGCGGTGATCGGCCGCGCGCCGCAGACCATCGAGGACGTGCTTAAGGGTGCGCTCAAGGCCTGAACGAACGGGTCAAACCGAACCGGAACCGGAAACTCACGCAGGGAGGGACGCATGGAAATCGTCGAAGCCACGCCGGAACGCTACGGGGACGTCGCCGACGTCCTGGTGGACGCCTTCGGCTCCACCATCGAACTGTCGTCGTTCTATGAGGCCGACCTGCGCAATGTCGCCGAGCATGCGAAGGAGTACCACGTCTGGATCGCGCAGGAGGACGGCGACATCGCCGGCGTGGTCCTGACGCCGCGTACCACGCTCGGCGACGCGGACGAACTCGCGTTCACCCGACCCGGCGAACGCGAGTTCCGACAGCTGGGCGTTTCGCCGAGGTGCCGGGGGCGAGGCGTCGCGCGTGCGCTCATCGACCATGCGGTGCGCAGTATCGGTGCGCTCGGCATCGGCACGGTGGAGATCCATACTGGCCTGCGCATGGTCGGCGCGCGGCGGCTGTACGAATCCTACGGATTCGAGCGGCGTCCTGAACGCGAGACGTTCGTCGTGGACGGCGGCTACAGGATCGTGACCTACACATACCGGATTCCGGAACAATATGTCGCGCACGACCCGACCGTCGACGAGTGGGAGCGCACGCGGCCATACCGCGGCGACACGGTCGTGGACGGTCCGGGGTCGATCGCCGGATTCGCGCGTGCGCTTGGCGCCGCCGGACTGGGGCGTGTGGTCTCCACCGATCCGGCGGATATCGCCCGTTACGAGTTCCACCGCAGTGAGGCCGACGAGGAACACGGTTTGGCTGTCGCCTGGCCGATTGACACCGAACAGGCTTCGGAGTTGCGGCGTGTGGCCGAACGCTACGGTGTGCCCGTCACGTTGTGGCGTGCGGATACGGTCGTTACCGAACCGCCCGCACGCAGCGGGTTGATCGTGGTGGAGGCGGCTTAGACGATGGGCGAAATCGGGGCGGACGCGTTCGATACCGATGTCCGTCTGTGGAAGAAACTGTTCAACAAGGTGAAGTGGGGGTAGGAATCGAGTATTTCTGACGTACTTGGTGCATGGTGATGACGATGGTGTTATCACCTATACCTATAGCAGGGTACGGCGCTATAAGACGCCTTTATCGTTGTGTGGCGGGAATGGCGATAATAGGACCACCGTGTCGGAATCCCAAGTCGCATAAATTGTGAGCAATGGCCGCGAAGGGCGGTCTGGCACATATTCGACGTGGGATTGGGGCGTTCTGCATGGCCAAGAATCTATTCGATATCAACGGTAAGGTGGTGTTCATCACCGGTGCCGGTTCTGGACTGGGCCGTGACGCAGCGCGCGGATACGCCGAGGCCGGGGCTTCGGTCGTGCTGGCCGACATCGCCTTGGATCGCATTGAAGCCTTGGCTGAAGAGCTTGAATCGGCCGGTCATCCGGCTCTGGCCGTGCAGACCGATGTGTCGCTGGAATCCAGTGTGAAGGCGGCGTTCGAGGCTGCTCATCAGCGTTTCGGCCGTGTCGATATCCTGCTCAATGATGCCGGTATTTGTCCTTCCGACAGCGTGGAGAACTTCTCCGAAGAAGAGTGGAACCAAGTCGTCGGTGTCAACGTCAATGGTATCCGCAACACCGTCAAATACGTGCTTCCTGAATTCAAAGAGCGCGGGTACGGCAAAATCGTCAATATCGCTTCTGTGGTCGCCATCCAATATGATGCTTCGGAACGCTTCGTCAAAGATTCATACTACGTCACGAAGGCGGCGGTCGTGGGTCTAACCAAAGCTCTGGCTGCGCGGTATGCGAAGTATGGCATCACGGTGAACGCTGTGGGACCGGGGCTATACAAGTCGCACATGACTGAGGAATTCTACAACAACCCTGATCGCATCGCCGCCAGTGCCCGTAACAATCCTTCAGGACGTGTGTCTAAGCCCGGGGATCTGAACGGTGCGATTCTGTTCCTTTCATCGGGGGCATCCGATTTTGTGCAGGGGCAGGTCATCTATGTGGATGGCGGCGTCTCGTTGCTGTAATCGATGGCTTCGCCTCGATTCGATGATTCATTAGAGCGCATATCAATATAGGAACGGAACAGACATGGGAATTTTCGCAGACAAATATGGATTCGCGCTGGGGAAGGCATACCCGACGGTGATCCCTTCGGGGCCGAAGGCGTATCTTGATGCCGCCGAACGAGGTGAACGCGTCATCGCCACCCGCCAGCGTAACGCGTATGACGGCGTGTATTGGCTAGGCACCGATACCAGCGCCATTGACTACACGCTGTATCGAGGCATCACTGGACTGGCGTACTTCTATCTGAAGCTTCATACGGTGGCGGGAGGTGAACGATACAGGAACATCGCCGTCCAGTCGTTGGATTACCTGGCTGAGCATTGGCCGACCGTACCGGCCACGCCGAATGATGTCTGGCTCAAGCATCGTGAAAAAGGCTTGTACGGTGGTGCCGCCGGTGTCGGTGCCGTATTGCTGGAGGCTTGGCGCGTTTTCGGCGATGACAAGTATCGTCAGGCGGTGCTGGACATCCTGCAGTGGTATGTGGATAACGCCGAGCATGACGAACATGGTGCTTTTTGGTGCGACAACACATCTGTCATGCTGGACACCGGTGCCGTGCTGTTCCTGATTGATGCATATAGAAAGCTGGAACTGGACGACGAACGTTTGCGTGCGACCATCATTGCGGCGGGTGACCGCGTCCTTGCCACCGGGCAGGCCACAGCTGATGGTGGATTGTGGTTCGATGTGTTCGATGGTGTGGAGGACTTCATCGAACCGGGCTTTGAGCTGGGATCGGCAGGCGTTGGATTCCTGCTCGTGAATCTCTACAAGTTCACCGGTGATCAGCGTTATCTGGATGCGGCAAGGCGCATCGATGCCTACTTGGAAAAGCTGTATGTGCCGCAGACGAAGGGGGCTCTGCTGCCGTACCGTTTCGACAAACAGGGCAATCCGTTGGTGGAGAACGGCAACATCGTCTACTACCTTGGCAATTGCCACGGTCCTGCAGGAACCGCTCGTTTCTACTACGCGTTGGAACAGGCCACCGGTGACACCTCGTATCGGGAGAAGATTGTCCGGTTGGTGGACGGCCTTGAATCATTGGGTGCTCCGGAGCGTCAGAGCGCAGGTCTGTGGAATTCGGTGAACTACTGCTGCGGCCATGCTGGTCTGATTCACTTCTTCATCGGATTGTATGCGGCCGACCATGACGACCGTTGGCTTGACCTAGCCCGGCGTAGTGCCCATGTGGTGCTTGGGCAGGAAGAGATTCTTCCGAACGGTTCCTCTGATTGGCCACTTGCGTTCACACGTGTGGAACCGGATCAGTACACCCGCCCCGTTGGATATTTCGACGGTATCGCTGGAATCGCCGCGTCTCTGCTGGAGCTGTATGCAGTGGAGGAGGGGCAAGAAGCATGGCTGCGTCTTGCGGATGATCCGTTCCCGGAGCATTTCGCTTGATTCTGCCATGACGTTGTAGCCGTTTTTCGTCCATAGAACTTACTCCCGCATAATCCGTTTCAGGAAGAAAGAAAGATCCGCATCATGACCGTTGCATCGCAATTGCGCCGTATCCTCGCTCTCACCGTAGCGGCGGCATCCCTTACATCGCTCGCCGCTTGCGGCCATGTCTCCGATAGCGCCAATGAATCGACCGATAACAACGCGGATGCCCAGACGGTGGTCATCGGTGAGAACACCAAGACCAACAAGCCGTTCAATTACCTCAACGATGCTGGCGAAATCGACGGATACGAGGCGCAGGTCCTGCGCGCGGCGGATAAGCTGTTGCCGCAGTACAAGTTCGAATATCGTTCCTTGGATTGGGCCAACTTGCTGGTCTCCCTGGACACCGGCA
Organism: Bifidobacterium sp. LH_426; assembly: GCF_056356875.1. NCBI lineage: Bacteria > Bacillati > Actinomycetota > Actinomycetes > Bifidobacteriales > Bifidobacteriaceae > Bifidobacterium > Bifidobacterium sp. LH_426. The sequence continues at coordinate 100,160 of NZ_JBKEVB010000004.1, read as the reverse complement.
AAATCGACGTGGCCGCCAGTTCGTTGCAGCTGAATGACGAGCGCGTCAAGAAATACGGTCACACTACTGTCCCCGCCAACAACTACATCGTCAAACTGGTCGTTCCGGAGAAGAGCGACATCACCAGCATCGACGATCTTGCGGGGAAGACCATGTATGTGTGGAACGGCGAAGCCACCACGAAGTATCTGGAGGATTGGAACGCCGCCCATCCGGACAAGAAGATCAATCTCAAGTACGGTGATTGGACATTCGAACAGGCCGATGCTGCGTTGAAGAGCGGCCAGTCGGCAGCCAAGACCGGTCCGGGTTGGCGCGTCATCAGTGACAACAAAGATAATCCGGATTTCCCGGTCAAGTCCGTTGGAGAGCCGCTACAGCAGGACAACTCCTACTTCCTGCTGGACAAGAAGGACACCAAACTCGCCAAGGCGCTCGATGGTGCCATCACCAAGCTTCGCGAGAACGGTACGCTCAAGAAGCTGTCCGAGAAGTACCTCGGTGATGATTTCACCGAGCCTGTCAAGGATAAGTATTCCTCGGTGTCTGAGTGACGTCGGATAGCGTATCGGATTGGAGCGCCTCGGATGGGTGAGTACTTTTCATGGGATAGGTTGGTTGCGGCCTTCCCCAAAGTGTTGGAGTATCTTCCCGACACGCTCATGATGGTGGGATATGCGCTCGCCATCGGCATTCTGTTGGGACTGGCTTTGGCATATGTGCGCATGTTCCGTGTGCCGGTGCTCAACCAGATTGCCATCGTATTCATCTCGTTCATTCGAGGCACGCCTGAAATCGTCCAGCTGTTCATCGTCTATTACGGCACTCCTCTGCTGGTCTCGGCGCTTACCGGCGTGAATATCGACGACGTTCCCGCGTTCTACTTCGCTGTGCTTGGTCTCGGACTCAACCAGGCAGGATTCATGGCAGAGCTGTTCCGCGGTGCGTTCGAAGCGGTGCCGGTCGGTCAGTTCGAGGCTGGGTATGCAGCTGGATTGACATGGTGGCAGACGTTCCGCAGAGTCGTCATTCCGCAGGCGATTCGCGCCGTTATCCCCGGATTGGGCATCATGACCGTCGGTCTGTTCCAGACCACTGTTCTCGCTTCAGCTCTCGGAGTTATGGATGTTTTGGGCCGTGCGATCGCTATTGGCAACGCCACGTCGCACAGTCTCGAACCGTATGCGGCAGCGGCCATTATCTTCGTCACGGTCAGCGTGCTGCTGGAGTGGTTCTTCCGCTTCATCGACAGGCGCTTCAGCTTCGGAAGGAAGGCTCAGGCATGATTCGCCCGTTCAATTGGGGACAGATATGGTCCAGCATCGCCGCCGCCGTGCAGTTCATTCCGCAGACGCTCATCCTCTCCCTCGCTCCGTTTGCCATTGCGTTGATGTTGGGGACGCTCGTCGCGATAGCCCGTATCTGGAAGGTACCGGTGCTCTCCCAACTGTTCGCAGTGGTGGTCACGGTGCTCAAGGGTATTCCTACCTATTTGCTGCTGGTCGCCGCAAGCTTGATTTCCACGCTGTATTACCGGCAAATCGCCGCTGCTTTTGGGCTTAAGGCAGGGCAGGACGGCATCAATGGAATCGTTCTGGGCGTCATCGTACTGAGTTTCGCCGCGGTGCCCACTGTCTCCGAATCGATCAGGGGCGCCATGCTTACGGTGTCATCGGATCAGAGTGAAGCCGGATACGCTGCCGGTCTCACCCGTGGGCAGATTATGCGTAGAATCATCATTCCGCAGACGATTCCTGAGGCCATCCCGATTCTCACCAATAATCTGGTGTCGATGGTGAAGGCATCCGCATTGTGCTCGCTCGTCGGAGTTTCCGAAGTGTTGAGCGCCTCGATACGTGCCGCAGATGAACGGTACGACCTGTTGGAAGGGTACATCGCGGCGGCACTCGTGTACTGGGTGCTGTGCTTCGTGCTGGAACAGGGGATGAACAAGTTGGCATACGAGACCAGTCGTTTCAAGTTCGCGATCGTCGCATAGGAGGCCTGCAAATGATTACCATCAGCCATGTGGAGAAGTCGTTCGGCCCATTATCGGTGTTGAAGGATGTCAGCCTATCGTTGGACAAAGGCGATGTGGTGGCGATCCTCGGTCCTTCGGGCTCGGGTAAGACCACGTTCCTGCGCTCTCTGAACTTCCTCGAGCGTGCCGACCGCGGCACGTTGCAGCTTGGCGACCGTGCATATGACCTGCACAAAGCTAGCCGCAAAGATGTCCGTGATGTCAGGCTGCATACGGCGTTCGTCTTCCAGCACTACAATCTGTTTAACAACATGACCGCGTTGAGGAACGTCATGGAACCGCTCGTCACGGCTCGCAAGGTTCCTAAGGCGGAGGCGGAACGTCGGGCCAAGGAGGCTTTGACGAAGGTGGGGATGGCCGACAGGCTGGATTACTATCCCTCCCAATTGTCCGGCGGCCAGCAACAGCGTGTCAGTATCGCACGCGCCATCGTGGTCAACCCGGATGTGATTCTGTTTGACGAGCCCACATCGGCCTTGGACCCGGAGCTCATCGGTGAGGTGCTCTCCGTAATGAAGGAACTCGCAGAATCCGGAACCACGATGATCGTCGTGACTCATGAGATGCGTTTCGCGCGTGATGTCGCCAGCAAGGTCGTGTTCATGGAGCATGGCGTCGTCGTGGAGGAGGGGACTCCCGAACGGATTTTCGAGCATGCGCGCGAGGCCAGAACTCGTGAGTTCCTTCGGCAGATTAATCCGGGCGCGGAAGTTGGGACAACGGATGCTGCGCCTGTTGCAGTTCCCGCTGCTGATCCCGTCGCAGTGCCGGCCGCCACGGTTCGTCGCGGGCCCCTTGAGGGGATTCCCCGTTTGGTGCAGCCGCTGCCCGCTTTGGTTTGTACCTGCTGATTCTTCTCCCATTCGGTGGACGTGCGATAGACCAGTGAGGGTTCCCTCCATATTCGTCACGCCTCGCTCCTCGCCAGTCACGCTTCGCTCCGGGGTCAGCCACGTTTTCGCGTGGCAAACCCCGGAGCGAACCGTATGCAATCGGGAGCGAACCGTATGCCCCTGGGAACGAACCGCTGCAGACCGCTGCAGACCAACCGCGAGGGCGATGCGGCTGCCGGTGCCGGCATTGCTGCCGACCCGCACCTGCACCGATCATTCGGCCATGTCCTCGAACGGAACCAGTTGCAGCGCCCCGTCCTTGTCGGCCAGATGTTTGAGGTCGTCGGTGAAGCCGCTTTTCGAGAACAGGATGTAGTGCTTGTCGGGGTACGGCAGCAGCAGGCCGCGACGCCGGAGTGTGTGGTATTCGGCCTCGCCCATGGGATTGTTGCGCCATTCGCATTCGCAGAAGATCGCCTGTGAAGGATCGTTTCCGGTGGCGATGATGTCGATTTCCTCCTGCTGCCGGGTCTTCGGGTCCGAGCCCCACCAGCGTCCGGCCTGCAGCACCGGGAACGGCAGCTGGTCGTATCCGCGTCCCCACAGCCATTGCAGGCTCATGTCCTCGAATACCTGTCCCATGAATCGTGGCAGATCGTCCATGACCATGTCGGCCACGAGGTCGAGTCTGCGGGCCTGCAGCGCGGACATGCTACGCGGAACATACCGGTACCAGAAGCGGAAGAACGAGTCCTTGATCCGATAGATGGTCTTCCGGTGGCTCTTCGCGCCGAACGGCGTTTCCTTGTCGAGGATGCCGAGATCGATCATGTTGGTCAGATATGCCTGTGCCTGTCCTGTCGGCATGTGGCTGGCCGAAGCGATTTCGCTCATCCGTGATGAGCCGGTCGCGATGTTGCCGATCATCGCATTGTATTCGGCCGGCTTGCGTACCTCCTGCTGCAGGAGCATGTAGGGCTCGTCGAACAGGTTGCATGAGGGGGAGAGCATCCTGTCCCTGATCGTGGCGCGGATGTCGTCGGCGGGGTCGAGCCATTCGAGGTATTGGGCCACGCCTCCGGTCAGCCCGTAGGCGATGGCCGAGTGCTCCTTCGTCAGCTCGTGCGTGTATTCGCGTGTCTCTTCGAAGGTGAACGGGTTGAGTCTGATGGATCCGGTCCTCCGGCCATATAGGGGGCTTTTGTAGTCGAGTACCTGTCGTTCCATGAAGGACATGCTCGACCCGCAAAGGATGAGCATCAGGTGGCTGTCGTCCTTATGGCGGTCGATGGCATGCTGCAGTATCGACGACACCGACCGATCGGCCTGTGCGAGGAATGGGTACTCGTCGATCACCCACACCAGGCGTTGGCTCTTCGCCATGTCGAAAACGGCGTCCACCGCGCTTTGGAAGTCACGGTAGATTGGAGCGTTCGTCTCCAGTCCGCCGCCGTTGCGGTAGGCGCCGATGGCATTGCTGAGCGCGATGAGGTTTCCCTGCATGGTGGACTCGATCGCCGAGTAGAAGATGCTGGGCTTGTCTTCGAGGAATCGGTTGATGAGCGTGGTTTTGCCGATTCGGCGACGGCCGTATACGACGATGCATTCGAACCGTCCTGAATCGTATGCCTGCTCGAGTTGACGCTGTTCCTCGCTTCGCCCTACGAACATGACTCCGTGCCCTTTCTCAATTAGGTATATCGCAATATAGTATATTGCGATATACTAGTATATCGCACTGCGGAATCACCGATGATGAACCTCTCGACCCCGCCTGATGGCCGCTACAGACAGTGCGCCATGTACAAGGGCAGTCTCACGCGTTCCCCCTCGACTTCCATCTGCCGGGGATGCAGTACGTACTCCTTGCCGAGCCGGTTGCCGTACAATGCGCGGAACTTGTCGAGTGACGACGTGCCATACCGTTTGGTGGATTTCACTGGCGTTTCGGTATGTTCCGCCACAAGATACACGAAATCAATGGTGTGGAATCGCCTGCTTCTACACGAAATCAACAGTATGAAACTACCGGATTCTACACGAAATCAACAGTATGGAGTTGCCGATTTCTACACGAAATCAACGGTATGGCCGCAGATTCCGGTGTCTTCCCCACATCCCCGGCCCATCGCCCATAACCGGTTCCTATAGACGCGTTCCGCCAATCGCGATACCGGCGCGACGGGTCGTGAGCCGGATGCCTGATAGCATGCGTGCAGTGCCGCCGCAGGTGGCGGTCGCGAAGGACTCGAATCGTCGTGGCATGCGATCGCGGCGATACGCATGAAGGGGAATGACCATGGCCGATACATCGAATACACCAAATACGCCGAATACACCAAACGCAACGAATCCGCGCACGGCGGTCGTCACCGGGGCGAGCGGTGGCGTGGGCGGCGCATTGGCGCGGTTGCTGGCCGCTCACGGCTGGCGCGTGATCGCGCCGGTGCGCTCGCAGGCCGCGTTGTCCGAACTCGACGCGATCGACGGCGTCGAAGCCGAACGACTCGACTTGTCGGACGGCGAGCAGGTGCGGCGGTGGGCGGAGCGGACCGCCGCACGGCTCGACCGTCTCGACCTGCTGGCGCACGTCGCCGCGGCCGGTCCCACCGGCAAAGCGGTGGACGCCGGCCTCGACCTGTGGGAATCGACGTTCGCCGTCAACGTGATCGCGCCGGCGACGCTCACCTCGGGATTGATCGCGCCGATCCGCGCGGCGCGTGGCACCGTCGTGTTCGTGAACTCCGGTGCCGGGACGCGCGGCGTGCCGAACCACGCCGTCTACGCCGCAAGCAAGCACGCGCTGCGCGGTTACGCGGACACGTTGCGTCTGGAGGAGTCGGCGAACGGCGTGCGCGTGAGCACGGTCGCGCCCGGTCCGATGGATACGAGGATGCTGCGCGAGGACGACAGCTGGGGCGCGTTCCGTCACGAGGACGTCATCGATCCGGCGAGCGTCGCGAACGCAATCGCATGGGTCGCCGATGCCACCCCGGACGTGCAGATCACCAACGTCGACGTCCGCCCCCGCCAGGAGCTCTCCATCAAAGTGAAGTGACGAGGGTGTCTTGCACCTTTGTGAAAGGCGTTATCGTCACTATAATTAGTGGTGTTAAAAGCCACCACTGCCTCTCACTGAAGCACACTAGGGTGGCATTTTCGTATCATCACCCGCGGCCGGCGTAGGGCGCGGGGAAGCGGATGATGAGCGGTTGGGCGGCGGCGCATTGGCCGACGGGGACGAAGACGGGCGTGGCCTGCGGCGCGCCCGTCTTCGGCGTATCGGGGCGTCGGTCCAGTCCCAGCAGCCGCAGCAGCATCGTCAGTCCGGATGATTTCGTCGGATCGTGTGATTCCCTATTGCGTTGCGTCGCCATCGTTCCCCCGTTGCCGAATGTGCGCGCCCCCGCGCGTCACGTTTGAAAACCAGCGTATCCGGCCCGCGGCCGGGCCATTCCGGCGCCGTTAGCCGGTTTCGCTATGGACGGTCATCCATCGAATCTATGACTCTGCCGCGCACGCCCTGCGCCGTTGCGGCGCGCGGGTCTGATAGTCGCGTATAGGCAACGGTTATACGTGACGGCGCATTTCCGCGTTCGTCGTGCCGTATATTCGCTGTCGTCCGCGATTCGTCGCGGGCAGGTTGGGGAACATCGTGGGGGATGGCGGATGACGGGAACGTCGTCCGCCATGGTCCGCGGCATCATCGCATGATTCGGGGGAATCGGAACATGACTTTGCGGCTCAAGGGGATTGGCTACCGCGTCAAGGGGCGCACCATCCTGGACGGCGTCAATCTGACGGTCGAGGCGGGGCGTACCGCCGTGATCCTCGGCCCGTCCGGCGTGGGCAAGTCGACGCTGCTGAAGAACATCACGTTCCTCAAGCCCCCGGCCCAGGGCAGCGTCACGCTGGACGACCGCACGGTCGCCGCCGGCGAGGCGAAACCGGCCGACGTGGCGTGGCTGCGCCGCACCATCGCCACCGTCTTCCAGACCTACCCGCTGTTCAACCACCGCACGGTACTGGAGAACATCGTCGAGCCGTTGCGGCTCGTGCACGGGCTCAAGCGCGAGGAGGCGGAACGGCTGGCGAAGACCAATCTCGAGCAGCTGCGTCTGGGGTCGAAGTTCGACGCCATGCCACGCGAACTGTCCGGCGGCGAGAAGCAGCGCGTGTCCATCGCGCGCGCCCTCGCCGCCAAGCCGAAGGCCGTGCTGTTCGACGAGCCGACCTCGGCGCTCGACCATGCGCTGGTCGGCGAGGTCTGCCAGACGATCCGCGATCTGGAGGGCAAGGGCATCGCGAACGTCGTGGTCACGCACGACATCGACTTCGCCCGGCGTCTCGACGCGGACGTGTACGAGCTCAACGGCACGCTGCGCCCGCTGAGCGGCGTCGACGAGTTCATCGCCGGCCGCTGAGGCGCCGCGCAATCCGCGATATCGCATATCGCATATCGACAAGACGTCAAGAAGAAGGGGAATCACCATGCCCAAGACCACCATCATCCGCAAAACCATCGCGCTCGCCTGCGCCGCCGCGGCCCTCGCCTCGCTCGCCGCATGCGGGTCCGGCACCGCGTCGAACTCCGGCTCGAACGACGCGAACGCGAAGACCATCAGCATCGCAGTCGCCGCGAACTCGAAGCCGCTGAGCTACACCGACGACAACGGCCAGCTCGCCGGCTACGAGGTGGACGTGCTCAAGGCCATCGACGAGGACCTCAAGGATTACAAGTTCACCTACGAGGCCGTCGCCGACGACGCCGAGACTGTCGGCATCGACTCCGGCAAGTACGCGCTCATCACCGGCGGCTACTTCAAGACCGACGAACGCGTCAAGAAGTACCTGATCCCGGACGAGACGACCGGCATCTCGCTGATGAAGATCTACACGCTGCCGGGGGAGAAGGACATCAAGTCCCTCGACGACCTGCACGGCAAGAAGGTCGCCCCGATCTCCCCGGACGGCGGCGTCAACAAGCTCGTCACCAAGTACAACGCGGCCAATCCGGACAAGGCCATCACCGTCACCCACCAGGACAACGTGACGATGGCCCAGAACTTCCAGGGTCTCGTCGACAAGAAGTACGACGCGGTGATCGAACCGGAGCAGAGCTTCGACGTGAACGCCATCAAGAAGAGCCTCGGCGTCGACTTCCGCGCCACCGAGCCGGTGGAGGTCGACCAGCAGTACTTCCTGGTCTCCAAGAAGCAGCCCGAGTTCTTCAAGGCGCTCAACAAGTCCATCACCAAGCTCAAGAAGGCCGGCACGCTGAAGCAGCTGTCCATCAAGGACTACGGCGAGGACGTCTTCAAGTACGACACCCAGCAGTGACGTCGCCGACGCCGCCGGCATCGCCATGACGTCGCCGGCGTCGCCGCCATGACCCCGCACCGCACCATCATCGACGATCATCGACAAAGGACCCGCATCCCGTGGATTTCGCATACGTACTCACCCTGCTGCCGGCGTTTCTCGTGAAACTGCCGTACACGCTGGCCATCGTCGCCGGCTGCTACGCCGTCGCGTTCGCGCTCGCGTTCCTGATATTGCGAGCCCGCGTCGACCGGATCCCGGTCCTGTCCGCGATCCTCGACGTGTACGTGTCGTTCGTGCGGTGCGAGCCGATCGTGCTGCTGCTGTTCCTCATCTACTTCGGCCTGCCGCAGCTGCTCGGCAACTTCGGCATCGACATCACGTCGCTGAGCAAGACGACGTTCGCATGCGTCACGCTCGTCTTCTTCAACGCGGGCTGGCTGAGCGAGATCCTGCGCGGCGCGTACCTGAGCGTCACACCCGACCAGTTCGAACTCGCCGACTCGCTCGGCTACACCAAGGGCCAGCTGTGGCGGCACACGCTGCTGCCGCAGATCGTCGGCATCGCGATCCCGGACCTGGGCAACGCGGCCGTCGACCTGCTCAAGGACACGTCGCTGCTGTTCACGATCGGCGTGGTCGACATGATGGGCCTCGCCTCGATCAAGGTGGCGAACAACTACGGCGTCAAACAGTCCGAGGTGTATCTCGCCGTCGCGCTCATCTACTGGGTGGCGGCGCTCGTCATCGAAGCCGTCGTCCATCTCGCGAAACGCTCTAACCGCTACTACCGCGTGGTCGACGAGGCCTCGCGCGCCCGTCTCGCCGCGGACGCGGCCTGACGGACGCGACCGGAAGCCCGCAAACGAAGGAAGAACGAAGGAAACCACCCATGCCGGCATTACTGGACTATCTCATCAAAATCGCCGTCATCGTGCCGTCCGTGCTGCTGCACGCGATCGTCATCCTCGCGCTCGGCCTGTTGTTCGCGATTCCGGTCGCGCTCGCCTTCCGCGCCCGCGTGCCCGTGCTCTCGCAGCTGCTGCGCCTGTACACGTCGTTCTTCCGCGGCACGCCGATCCTCGTGCAGCTGCTGTTCTGGTACTACGCGCTGCCGCAATGGTCGTCGGCGATGCTCGGCACGGTGGGCATCCACGTGAGCAAGAACTCGGTGAACGCGACCGTCGTGCTCATCTTCACGTTCGTGCTCGTCTACATCGCCTACCTGCAGGAGACCGTGCAGGCCTCGCTCGCCTCCATCGACCCGAACCAGCTGGAGCTCGCCGATTCGCTCGGCTACACGCGCTGGCAGAAGGCGATCCACGTGATCGTCCCGCAGGCCGTCGTCTACGCGTTGCCGAACCTGTTCAACATGTTCATGAACATCATCAAGGCGCTGTCGATGGGCTTCACGATCGCCGTGATCGACATCTTCGCGCAGGCGAAGCTCATCGCCGGCCTCAACGGCGACTACATGACCTCGTACACGGCGGCCGCGCTCGTCTACTGGGCGTTGTGCGGCGTGCTGTTCGTCCTCATGAACCTCTACCTGCGCCGCCGCGACGCCTCGCTCACCGGCGTGCGCCTGTGACGTGACCCGCGCGTCCGCCATCCATCCTTACCCATCGAACAACACCGTCGCCGCCACCGCCGCATGACGACGACGCCACCCACGCGGCAAACGAAAGGCACCATCATGACCCGCGACCGCAGACAGGAATTCCACGACCTCGCCAAGGGGGAGGGCAGCACGCCGTACCTGACCAGCGCATGGCAGCATTTCGTCGGCGACGAATACGACGTGGAGCGGCAGGCGCAGGCGCACATCGACTTCGTGCGCAAATGGGACTGGGACTACGTGAAGATCAACCCGCGCTCCGCCTACTACGCGGAAGCGTTCGGCGCGCACTTCGACCCGGACGACTACGGCACCGGCCGCTCCCCGCGCCTGCTCGACTACCCGGTGAACGCTCCGGAGGACCTGGCGAAGATCGCGCCCGTCGACCCGACCGCGAGCAAGCCGTTCGCCGACCAGATCGCCTCCGCGCGAATTATCCGCAGGGAGCTCGGCGACCGCGCGATCCTCGAGACCGTGTTCTCGCCGCTCACCGTGCTCCTGTTCGTCGCCGGTCTGCCGCGCATCAACGGCAAGCCGCTCTACGGCGCCGCCCCGAAGCTCGACAAGGACACGCTCCTGTTCACCGACAAGGAGGCCACCGTCAAGGCGCTCGACGCGATCACCGAGACGCTCATCGCCTACGTGAAGACCGTGCTCGCGCCGGTCGAACAGGGCGGTGCCGGCCTCGACGGCATCTTCTACGCGGAGACCGGCATGGCCAGCCGCGGCTACTTCACGCACGAGCAGTTCGAGGAGCTCGCCCGCCCCTACGACGAGCGCATCCTGGCCGCGGTCGGCGACGGCGTGAAGCTGCTGCACACCTGCCGCGACCATGCGAACCCCGACTGGTTCGCCGACTATCCGATCGACTTCCTCCAGTGGGACCCGTACGTGCCCGGCAATCCGCCGATCAGCGACGACTTCAACGCCGTACCGGTCAGCGGCCCCGACGCCGTGCTCATCGGCGAAGGCACCGACATCGACGAGCTGAAGCGCCAGGTCGCGGACACGGTGAAGGCGCGCGAGGGCAAGCCGTTCCTGCTCGCCCCGAGCTGCACCGTCCCGCCGAAGCCGGACGACGCCCACCTGCGCGTGCTGCGCGAGGCGTGAGCCCAGACACGAGAACGCCTCCCGTACCGTGTGGTACGGGAGGCGTTCGTCGTTTCGTTTTCGTCGCGTCGTCGCCGTCTTCCGCAACGTGACGGAAGACGGCGACGTTCCGGCTACAGGCTGCGGTAGCGCGCCTTGCCGATCGTCACGTCGAAGGACTTGCCGGCCGGCGCCTCGTACTGGAGTTCGGTGATGGCGTTGCGTCCGCCGCGCACGAACCGCCACACGCGGCCCTCGCCCACGTTGAGGTCGATATAGCCGTCGCCGTCCGTGCGTTCCAGGTCGAACACGTCCGACCAGTGGGCGGCCACTGCCTCCGGATCGGGCACCTCGAACAGCGCGCGGCGCGTGTTCACCTCGCCGATCGCGTGCTGGTGCAGCAGCCCGCTCTTTTCGTAGCGTTCCAGCTGTTCGGCCTCGCTCGCGCCCCAATCGATGACGAACGGGTAGCGCAGACCCTGGTCGTCGCCCTTGATCCACAGCAGCTGCCAGCGGATCTCCTCGCCTTCGGCGGTGGTGCGGTTGCCCGGCACGATCTCGCCCAGATCGAGGCCCTTGGCGCGCAGACGCTCGGCCGCCGCCTCGATGCCGTGCACGTGCAGCGCCGGGCGGTAGAAGCCGACGAAATCGGGCAGCAGCTCGCCCGCCTCGTGGAAGATTAGGCCGCGGTCCGGCGTCTCCGCCAGCGCCTCGTCGCGGCTGTAGAGCGTGAGGAACTCGAGGTAGTTGTCGGTGAAGTAGGCGAGCGAGTTCTCGGTGCCGTGCCCGACGTGCTTGCCGCCGTAGCGCGCGGTGAGCCCCGCCTTCGCGAAACGCTGCTCCGCCTCCTTCAGGTCGTTGACGAATTCGACCGTGTGGTCCCAAGTGAATTGCTGTGCCATGTGTCTGCTAGGTCTCCTGTCCCTGTCCTTGTTGTCCGTCCTCTTGCGTCACTTCGCGTTCGCGCCCAGCGACGTGGTGCGCTCCACGGCGGCGAGCACGGCCGTCTGCACGGAGGCCGCGAAGCCCGTCTTGTTGAGCGTGTACGCCTCGGTGATGCCGACGCCGCCCGGCGAATTGTTGATGTTGAGCAGCACCTGCGGCAGCACGTCCTTCTGCTTGAGGAACTCGGTGCCGCCGATGATTGTGTCGAGCGCGATCGCCTTCGCCACGTCGCGCGGCAGGCCGGCGAGTACGCCCGCGTCCACGTAGGCGTCGATGAAGTGGTAGACGATGTTCGGCGGGTAGAAGCCGGTGATGATGTCGATCAGACGCTCCTCCACGTACAGCACCTTGCCGAACGTGTTGAGGAACGCGTCCACGTCCTCCTTGCGCGCGTTCGCGTTGAGCGCGGCGCCGCTGTAGCCGTAGTCGACGGTGGTGAGCGTATTCGGGATGATGCGCACGACGCGCCAGCCCTCGCCGAGGCTCTGCTCGAGCTTCTCGATCGTGTACCCGGCGACGATCGAGACCACGGTGGTTTTCGCCGGGTCGAAGCGCTTCGCCACCGATGCGGCGACGCCGGCCACGTCGTCCTGCGGACGCACGGCGATCACGACGATGTCCGCGTCGGGCGTGTCCGTCGGCTTGGCGGGCTCCACGCCGTACGTGTCCTTCAGGAACGCGGCGCGCGCCTCGGAGATCTCCTCCACCCGGATGTGGTCCACCGGGTAGGTCGCCTCCTTGCGCCTCACCGCCTCGATGATGGCGGTCGGCATGTTGCCGCCGCCGATGAAATACAGGTTCGCTCCCATGATGATTCCCCTTCCGTGGGCTCGTGGTCGTTCGCGGTTTTCGATATACACATCCCGTCATACCGGATGATTCCGCGCGCCGCAGCCGTTCGACCGCCAAACGCCTATAGGTGTTATCGATAGGGAATTGCAAATCCCAGCAGCCGCCGGGCGCGGATAAGACGCTATAAGAAAAGCGAGTAATGCAAAGGTGGGTTTCCGTTTGACAGCGCCGCCGCGCATCGGTTTCGATGGTTGGCATCGGGGAATACCATCCACACCATTCGAGACAGGGAGGGGACCATGACGGATCGTCGCAGCGTCTTCCATGACATCATCAACCACAAGCCGACCGATGTGCCGTACCTCGTCGGCGCATGGCAGCATCTCGTCGGCCACGAATACGGCGCCGAGGGGTTCGCCGCCGCCTACATCGACTTCGTCAAGCGCTGGGACTGGGACTGGGTGAAGATCAACCCGCGCGCCGTCTACTACGCGGAGGCCTGGGGCTCCCGTTACGACAAGGACGACTACGCCGGATTCGTGCTGCCCAAGCGTGTCTCCTCCGCCATCGAGACGCCCGACGACGTGAGGAAGATCAAGGAGTTCGCCGCCGCCGAGAACGAGTACTTCGCCGAGGCGATCGCCGCCGCCGCGCTCATCCGCAAGGGCCTCCAGGACCGCGCCGTGCTCCAGACCATCTTCTCGCCGCTGAGCGTGCTTCTGCAGATCGCCGACCTGCCGCTGTACCCGGGCGACGACTACGCGACCGGCACGCTTACCGTCAAGGAACTGATCGACGACCAGCCGGAGGTCGCCAAGCTCGCGCTCGCCAACATCGCCCACACGCTCGCCTCCTACGCGCGCGCCCTCGTCAAGCCCGTCTCCGAAGGCGGCGCCGGCCTCGACGGCGTCTTCTACGCGGTCACCGGCACGGTGAGCGAGGACTACTTCGACGCGGCCCGCTACCAGGAGTTCTCCGAACCCTACGACCGCATCGTCATCGACGCGGTCAAGCGCGCCAACCCGGACGCCGTCGTGCTGCTGCACACCTGCCGCGCGCACTCGCACCCGAACTGGTTCGACGTGCACGGCGTGGACGCGCTGCACTGGGACCAGTACCTGCCCGGCAACCCGAAGGCGGACGCCGACCTGACCGCCGTGCCGGTCGCCGGCGCCAACTACGAGTTGTTCGCCCCCGGCGGCGACGTCGACCAGCTGCGCCGCGAGCTCAAGGAGAGCATCGCCCTGCGCGAGGGCAGGCCGTTCCTGCTCGCCCCCAGCTGCACGGTGCCGACGCCCGCCTCCGACGAGGCGCTGCAGGCGCTCGCCGACGCCCGCGCGACCCGCTGAATCGCCGCGGGTTTCCGAACAAGACTTCCGATCGAGACTTCCAATCCGAACGCATGGTTTTTTAGGAGAGAGGACAACACCATGAAGACATCACTGATCCGCAAGGCCGTCGCCGGCCTCGTGGCCGCCGGCACGCTGCTGGGCGTGTCCGCCTGCGGCCTGCAGGGCGATTCCGCCAGCTCCGGTTCGGGCTCCGGCTCGGACACCGTGAACATCGGCGTCATCTACCCGAAGACCGGCCAGTACGCCGAATACGGCAAGCTGTTCCAGCAGGGCTTCGACCTGGCCGTCGCCAAGGTGAACAAGGACGGCGGCGTCAAGGGCAAGAAGCTCGGCCTCAAGTACTTCGACACCCAGTCCGACGCCAAGCAGGATGCGGCCGTCGCGCCGAAGCTCGTGGCCGACAAGTCGATCATCGCCGTGGTCGGCGACTACGCGTCCCCGGCCTCCGCCGCCGCCTCGCCGACCTTCCAGCAGGCCGGCCTCGTCCACTACGGCTTCAACAACTCGGCCCCGACCTTCACCGACACCGGCGACCACGTGTGGACGCCGCAGATCGGCCAGGACAAGTACCAGAAGGCCAACGCGGACATCGTCGCCAAGAAGGCGAAGAAGATCTCCGTCGTCTACATCGAGAACGACTGGGGCAAGCAGGCCTACCAGTACTTCAAGCAGGAGGCCGAGAAGAACGGCACGCAGATCGTGTACGAGTCCAGCTACCTGCCCGACTCCACCGACCTCTCGCCGATCCTGATCCCGGCGCGCGACGCCAAGCCGGACGCGGTCGTCGACATCGGCTACGGCCCGGACGGCGCGCTCGTCATCAACACGCTGCGCGACAAGCTCGGCTACACCGGCCCGTACTACGGCGGTCAGGAGACCAAGGAGTTCCTCGACCTCGCCGGCAAGAACGCCGAAGGCTCGATCATCACCGGCTCGTTCTCCGCCACCGGCACCAAGGACGCCAAGGCCCAGCAGTTCGTCAAGGACTTCAAGGCCAAGTACGGCAACAACCCGGGCAACTTCGAGGTGACCGCCTACCAGGCGATCATCGACCTCGCCTACGCGGCCAACAAGACCGAGCCGACCCGCGAGGGCATCCAGAAGGCGCTGCAGACCGTGACCGACTTCCCGCTCTACCAGGGCAACGGCGGCACGTTCAAGTTCAACCAGAAGACCCGCCGCGCCGACAACATCGAGCCGATCCTGCTCATCGCGAAGGACGGCAAGTTCCAGCAGTACGAAGGCTGATCTCCGCGGCCTTCCCGTATCCCGCCACCCCGGCCGCGCCATCCGCGCGCGGCCGGGGTCCGGCGGGTCTCGGGAGGGCCATCGTAGATCGAGGATGAGATAGGACAACAATGTTTGATGTGCTTTTCGCCGGCGTGATCCACGGCAGCGCCTACGCGCTGGTCGCCGTCGGCATGTCGCTGATCTTCGGCGTGACCAACGTGGCCAACTTCGCGCAGGGCTCCATCGTCGCGGTCGGCATGATGGTCGCCTGGTGGCTCGGCACCACGGCCGGCTGGGGCATCGTGCCCACGTTCGTCGCCGTGGTCGTCGTCACCGGACTGCTCGGCCTCGTCATGAACGTGGCCGTCATCGCCCCGCTCGAAGGCCGCAAGCCGATCGCCGCGCTGCTCGCCACGATCGGCGTCGGCCAGGTGCTCGACAACGGCCTGCAGATGATCTTCGGGCCGCAGACCCGCCCGTTCCCGAAGCTGCTGCCCACCTACAACCTCCAGTTCGCCGGCGTGCGCTTCGGCACCTCCGACGTGGTGATGGTCATCCTCGCCGTCGTCTCGATGCTCGGCCTGTGGGCGTTCCTCAAATACGGCAAGTCCGGCCAGGCGATCCGCTCCACCTCGCAGGACCCGGAGGCCGCCCTGCAGATGGGCATCCCCGTCAAGGCGATCCGCAACCTGTCCTTCGTGATCGGCTCCGTGCTCGCCGGCGTCTCCGGCATCTTCGTCGGCCTGTTCAACGCGAACATCAACCCGATGAACGGCGGCACGATCGGCATGACCGCGTTCGTCGCCGCCACGATCGGCGGCCTCGGCTCGATCCCCGGCGCCGTGGTCGGCGGCCTCGTGCTCGGCGTGGTCGAGGCGTTCGGCATCTCCCTGTTCGGCGATGGTGCGCACGACCTCATCACCTTCGGCGCGCTGCTCATCATCCTCATCCTCAAGCCGCAGGGCCTGCTCGGCCCGAAGAACGACGTCAGGTCCGAGCCGCTCACCGGCACGTTCCTCGGCGGCGGCCGGCCCATCCAACTGCCTTGGTGGGGCAACCTGATCGGCGCGGTCGTGCTGCTCGCCACCCCGTTCTTCTTCTCCGACTATCTCGCCGGCATCGGCACGCAGGTCGCCATCTACGCGATCGCCGCCGTCGGCCTCACCATGATCTCCGGCTCCGCCGGCCAGACGATCCTCGGCATGGCCGGACCGTTCGCCGTCGGCGCCTACGCCTCCGCGCTGCTCACCACCGAAGCGCACTGGCCGTTCCTCGCCGCCCTGCTCGCCGCAGGCGTGATCGCCGCCGTCGCCGCCAGCATCCTCACGTTCCCCGTGTGGAAGCTCTCCGGCCACTACGTCGCGATCGCCACGATCGGCGTGGGCGCGGTCATGGTCGCGATCATCCGCCTCGCCGAGCCGATCACCAAGGGCTCGCTCGGCATCCAGGGCATCCCGTTCCCCAAGGTGTTCGGCTTCACCCTGTACACGCAGCAGATGATGTACCTGCTCGACGTCATCGTCCTGCTGCTCACGCTCGTCATCGTCACGCGTCTGCGCGCCACGCACCTGGGCCGCGTGTTCGAGGCCGTCGGCTCCGACCGTGAGGCCTCCGAGGCGCTGAGCATCCGCACCGGCGCGTACAAGGCGCTCGCCTACGCGCTCGCCACGTTCTTCGCCGGCCTCGCCGGATCGCTCCTCGCGCACCAGTACACGTACATCGATCCGACGATCTTCAACTCGAACATGTCGATCCTGATCCTCACGATCATCGTGCTCGGCGGCATGAACTCGCCGGTCGGCGCGGTGCTCGGCTCGATCATCCTCATCGGCGCGCCCGAACTGCTGCGCTTCGCCACCGACGCGCGCATCCTCCTGTACGGCGTGCTGCTCGTCCTCGTCATCCTGTTCCGTCCGCAGGGCCTGTTCGCCCGGAAAGCCTGAGTGGTAGCCATGACCGACTCCGAATACTCCACCGTCGACACCGTCACCGGCATCGACATCGACAACGAGCGGCTCACGAACCCCGAGGCGCTCGCCGAATACTCCGCCAAGCACCGCAAGGCCGTGCTCGAGGCGCCCGTCGTGCTGCGCGTGCGCGACCTCGACAAGTCCTTCAACGGCCTGCACGCCGTCAACAAGGTCTCGTTCGACCTGCATCGCGGCGAGGTCATCTCGATCATCGGGCCGAACGGCTCCGGCAAGTCGACGACCATCAACCTGATCTCCGGCTTCCTCGAGCCCGACTCCGGCATCATCGACCTGGACGACGAGCCGGTCGCCGGCTACCCGTCCGCCGAGATGTCCGAACGCGGGCTCGCCCGCACGTTCCAGAACGGCCGCGTGTTCGGCGCGCTCACCGTCGACGAGAACATCAACCTCGGCTACCACAAGCGCCTGCGCGCGCTGCGCCCGTTCAAGAACCTGCAGCGCTACCCGATCGTGCGCTGGCTGCCGCTGCTCGCCGAGACCGGCGTCGCGCTCATCCCCGGACCGAAGGCGCGCAAGGAGGCCAAGGAGGTCGACATCCGCGTCGGCCGCGAGATCGACCGCTTCCGCGAACGCCTCGGCTCCCGCCGCAACGACTACGCGTACACGCTCTCCTACGCGAACCGCCGCCGCACCGAGATCGCCCGCGCGCACATCAGCGAACCGAAGATCCTGCTCCTCGACGAGCCGACCGCCGGCATGAACCAGTCGGAGACCGCCGAAGTGCTCCAGCAGCTGCAATACCTGAAGGCGCAGGGGCACACGATCCTACTCGTCGAACACAAGATCGAACTCGTCACCGCCCTCTCCGACCGCGTCATCGCGATGGACGGCGGCCGCATCATCGCCGAGGGCGCGCCGGACGACGTGCGCAAGGCGCCGCAGGTCGTCGAGGCGTATCTCGGCAAACGCCGCGAGATCAACCACACGCGCGTCTCCGGCCAGAGCAACGTGCTCGCCATGCAGAACGCCATCGAATCGGACAGTGCGTCCGGCTCCCTCGCCAAGGTCGAGGAGCACGACGCCGACCTCGAACAGGACAAGGCCGCGGCGCGCAAGGCCGACGAGTCGGCGCTGCTCGCGCTCGACGACGTCAACGTGTTCTACGGGCAGGTGCACGCGCTGCAGAACGTGTCCATCCGCGTGCCGCAGGGCGCGATCGTCTCGCTGCTCGGCGGCAACGCGTCCGGCAAATCCACGACGATGAAGACGATCCTCGGCATCAACCACCCGAAGACCGGCTCCCTGTGGTACCAGGGACAGGACATCACCAGACTGTCCACGCGCAAACGCGTGGAGACCGGCATCGCCGCCGTGCCGGAGGCCCGCCGCGTCTTCCCGCAGATGACCGTCGAGGAGAACCTGCTCTCCGGCGCGTACACCCGCAACGACAAGTCCGGCATCGCCACCGACCTCGAAGCCATGTACGAACGCTTCCCGCGCCTCAAGGAACGTCGCATGCAGCAGGCCGGCACGATGTCCGGCGGCGAACAGCAGATGCTCGCGTTCGCCCGCGCGCTGATGAGCCGCCCGAAGATCATCTGCATGGACGAGCCCACGATGGGCCTGTCGCCGAAACTCGTCGAGGACGTGCTGGAACAGATCGCGAAGCTGCGCGACGAGCTCGGCGTCTCCGTACTCATGGTCGAACAGCAGGCCGAGCTCGCGCTGTCCATCGCCGACTACGGCTACGTGCTGCAGAACGGACGCATCCGTCTGCACGGCAAGGCCGCCGACCTTCTCGGCAACGAACAAGTGCAGGAAGCCTACCTGGGAGGAACGAAACAATGACCGACGCCGCGACCGAAAAAGCCACGACCGAAGCCACGCAGGCCACGACCGCGCTGGAGGCGGAACTGCTCGACCACTACCGCTGGTTCCACCGCCACCCGGAACCCTCCTACGAGGAGCACGCCACCACGGCGAAACTGAGGGAGATTCTCGAAGCGCACGGCATCGAGATTCTCGACTCCGGACTCAGGACCGGACTCGTCGCCATCGTGCGCGGCGCGCTGGATGGCCCGGTCGTCGCCATCCGCGGCGACATCGACGGCTTGCCCATCACCGAGAACACCGGACTGCCGTACACGTCCGAGAACGTCGGATACATGCACGGCTGCGGCCACGACTTCAACATGACCGTCGCGCTCGGCGCCGCCATCCTGCTCCAGTCGCGCAAGGACGAGCTGCACGGCACGGTCAAGGTGATCCTCCAGCCCGCCGAGGAAGGCAAAGCCACGAAGGAACGCCCCACCGGCGCCGTCCAGGTGCTCGACACCGGCGTGCTCGACGACGTGCAGGCGTTCTTCGGCACGCACGACGCGCCCGGCGAGACCGGAGCCATCGCCATCCGCGAAGGCGGCATCTCCGGCGCCGTCGACAAATTCCAGGCGACCATCCACGGCACCGGCTCGCACGCCGCCGAACCCGACCGCGGCATCGACCCGATCGCCGTGCTCGGCGCCGTGCTGCAGGGCCTGCAGACCGTGACCGCACGCAGCCTCGACCCGGTCGACCCGCGCGTGCTCTCCGTCACGCACGTCGAAGCCGGCAGCACGTGGAACGTCATCCCGCAGGACGCGTTCCTCGAAGGCACGGTGCGCACCACCGAACCGAAGGACCGCCACCTCGCCAAGGACAAGGCCGTCGCCATCATCGAACGCACCGCCGAGGCGTACGGTGCCACCGCCGACGTCAACTGGTTCTTCGGCTCGCCATCCGTCGTCAACGACGGCGCATGGGCCGCGTTCGGCCGCCGCGTCGCACGCGACGAAGGTCTCGCCGTGGCCGACGATCGCCCGCAGCTCGGCGGCGAGGACTTCTCCTACTATCTCCAGCGCAAGCCGGGCCTGTTCGTGCACATCGGCGCCGGCGACGCCGGAGCCGCGCACACGCCCGCGTTCCGCCCCGATCCGGCCGGAATCTGGCCGGGGGCTCGCTTCCTCGCCGCGCTCGCCTTCCGCGCGTTGGACGAATGGGACGACGCCGCTCCCGCCGGCCGTATCATCCATGCTGATACCGAACGATAAACAACGCCTGTATCGGCAGGTACGTGTCGCTGCGACTACGTTCCTACACTGGTGACCATTCACGACTTCAAGGGGAGAATACGCACATGACGCAAGCCTTCGCCACAGCGGCCATCCATGCCGGCTACGACCGACTCCAGCACGACGACGCGGTGAGCACGCCGATTTACGCCTCGGCGGCGTTCGACATGGAAAGCGCCGTCCGCGGCGACGCGCTCGCGGCCGGCGAGACGACGGGATTCTCGTACTCGCGTGTGGCCAACCCGACCGTCGACGCGCTCGAGCAGCGCATCGCGGCGCTCGAAGGCGGCACCAGCGCCGTCGCCGTCGCCTCCGGCATGGCGGCCGTCTCGTTCGCGCTGCTGTGCGCCGCCGAGAACGGCGGGCGCATCATCTCGCCCTCCAACCTGTACGGCGCCTCGGTCGACGCGATGGAGAGCTTCTTCCCGCACTTCGGCGTGCACACTGATTTCGTGAAGAACATCAACGACCTCGACGAGGTCGCCTCGAAGATCGGTCCGGACACGCGCGCCATCTTCGCCGAATCCGTGGCGAACCCGTCCACCGAGATCACCGACCTGGAGCCGCTCGCCGAACTCGCGCACAAGCACGGCATCCCGCTGATCGTCGACAACACCGTGCCCACGCCCTACCTGCTGCGCCCGTTCGACTTCGGCGCCGACATCGTCGTGCACTCCACGACGAAGGGCATCACCGGGCATGGCAATGCGATCGGCGGCGTCGTGGTCGACGCGGGTCGCTTCGACTGGGCGAACGGCCGCTTCCCGCAGTTCACCGAGAACGAGCAGGTGATCAGTGACGAACGTAACGGCGTCGAGCACAGCTTCGCCGAACGCTACGGCAAGGACGCGTTCATCCGCCGCATCCGCATCAAGTACCTGCGCACGTTCGGCGCCGTGCCGAGCCCGTTCAACGCGTACCTGTCGCTCGTCGGCGTGGAGACGCTGCCGCAGCGCGTGCGCCAGGAGGTCGAGACAGCCACGGCGGTCGCGCGCCACCTCACGCGCACCCCGCACGTCATCAAGGTCAACTACTCCGGACTCGGCAATACGCCGCAGTTCGACCTGCTGCCCAAGTACTTCCCGAAGGGCGTCGGCACGATCCTGTCGTTCCTCGTGGACGGCGACGAAAGCAACGTGCGCCGCATCCTCGACGGCACCAAGGTGTTCTCCTACGTGCCGAACATCGGCGATGCACGCTCGCTCATCGTCGACCCGGCCCGCATCACCCACCGCGAGGTCCCGGCCGAATACCGTCTCGCCGCCGGCGTGACCGACAACCTGATCCGCCTGTCCATCGGCCTGGAGGACCCCGCCGACCTGATCGCCGACCTCGACCAGGCCATCGCCGCCGCCTACTGACGCCTCGCCGCCGGGCCGTGCGCATTGCGGTGTATCCGCATGCGCATGGCCCGGCGGCGTGATTATCGGCTCAATGATTGTCCGCAAACGGATTGTTGTCCGTAAATACCCGTAATTGTCCGTAAATTGGCTGATACTGGTCTGTAATCAGAGTTATTGTCCGCAAAATGGCTGATTCGGGGTGGATATGTTCGATTTACGGTCATTGGATGACTTGCGAGAAGGCAATCGTCTGGAAGCCAAGGAAGCCGCCGGCGGTGTGCCGAAGAGCGTATGGGAGACGTATTCGGCGTTCGCGAACACCAACGGCGGAGTGATTCTGATGGGCGTGAGCGAAGACCGGCAACATAATCTGACCGCCACGGGGGTGCGTGACCCGGAACGCACGGTGAAGGATTTTTGGGACACGGTCAACAACCGCAACAAAGTCAGCGCGAATGTGCTTGCCGACGAAGACGTGTCGATCGAGCAGGTCGATGGCGCATCGGTCGTCGTCGTGCGTGTGCCGCGTGCCAGCCGTGAATCCAAACCCGTGTATATAGACCGCAATCCCGTCGGCGGGACATACCGCCGCAACGGCGAAGGCGATTACAAGTGCTCGGAAGAGGAATACCGTGCCATGGTGCGCGATAACGGCACCGGTTCCGAGACGCTCGACCATATGCCGTTGGAACGGTTCGGAATCGAAGATCTCGATGCGGATACGGTAGGCTCCTACCGCAACACCCTCAGCGCCGTCCGTCCGGGGCATCCGTGGCTGGCTCTGGACATGGACGAATTCCTGATGCGCTTGGGCGCGGTGGCCAAAGGCGATGACGGTCGGCCGCATCCGACCCGTGCCGGCCTGCTGATGTTCGGCCACGATTGGAAGATCACGCAGGAATTCCCCTACTATTTCCTCGACTATCGGGAGGTCTCGGATGGCGTGCGTCGCTGGGATCACCGCATCGTCAGCGGTGATGGGGAATGGAGCGGCAACCTGTATGATTTCTGGCTCAAGGTCTGGGCGCGGCTGGCGCAGGCCGTTCGTCGTCCGTTCGCCGTCGACGCCGATATGCGGCGCGTGGACGATACGCCGTTGCATCTGGCGTTGCGTGAGGCGTTGGCGAATACGCTCATCCACGCCGACTACTACATGCGTGGCAACACGGTGATCATCCGGAACCGGGAATCCATTTCCTTCTCGAACCCTGGAGGATTGCGCATCCCCGCCGATGTGGCCATGGCGGGAGGGCTGTCCGACTCCCGTAACCCCACGTTGCTGAAGATGTTCGCATTGATTTCCGTCGTCGAACGCGCCGGCAGCGGCTTCGACGCCATGCGTTGGGGTTGCGATTGGGCCCATATCCCGCACCCGAAGTTGACTGAATCCTTCGACCCGGATCGGACGATGTTGGAGTTCCAAGTCGACGATGCGGATGCGTGGGATGGCGGCTCGTCGCAGTCCTCCTCTGTCGTGTCGGCGTCGGGGGAGGGGATTCCCCAAGTGAAGTCGAAACCGGACGCGCGCGACATCGTGATCGACTATCTGCGGCGTGAACGTTCCATCAGCAGGGCCGCAGTGGAACGGTTGGCTGATGTCAGCGCCTCCAAGGCGAAGTACGTGCTGAGAGGCCTTGTGGACGAGGGGATAATCGAGCAGCAGGGCCGAGGGCGAGGAACGCGCTATACGTTGCGTTGATCGTCGTTCCGTGCGCGCGCGTTCCGCGCCGTGAAGCCGCCCGTGACGCACGTCGTGCGTACGGGCGGCTTCACGCGTACAGTATGCGTACGGGTGACGCGCACGTCGCGTGGAGCGTGTGTCGCGTGAACGAAACGAAACGGATGATGACGAGGGGAGCGTGGCAGGCATGACGGCATACATGGACCACAAGGATCTGGCGAACGAGACGATCGACGAGACGCGCACGCGCGAGATCGCCGACGGCGTCAAGCGCGTGCTTGACGGCATCGCCGAGGCGGAGCAGGCGGCCGGACGCGACGCCGGATCGGTCAGGCTGCTCGCCGCGACGAAGACGCGCGACGTGGGCGAGATCATGGCCGCGATCGACGCGGGCGTGCGCATGATCGGCGAGAACCGCCCGCAGGAAGTGCAGGCGAAGGCCGAGGGATTGGCGCGACAGTGCGCCGCACGCGGCCTCGAACTCGGCCGCGACGTGCCGTTCCACTTGATCGGGCAATTGCAGTCCAACAAGATCGGCAAGGTGCTGCCCGTCGTCAACACCATCGAATCGGTGGACTCGATCGAACTGGCGGAGAAGATCGCCCGCCGCGCGGTCATGCGCGACATGACCATCGGCGTGCTGCTCGAAGTCAACGAATCCGGCGAGGAATCGAAGTCCGGCTGCGCGCCCAGCCACGCCATCGACCTCGCCAAGCGCATCGGCGCGATGGGTGGACTGGAGCTTCAGGGACTGATGACGATCGGCGCGCATGTGGACGACGAGGCGACGATCCGCGCCGGATTCGCCCACCTGCGCCGCACCCGCGACCAGATCCTCGCCTCCGGCGCGCAAGGCACCGAAGGCTGCAAGGAACTGTCGATGGGCATGACGCAGGACATGGCGATCGCCATCGAGGAAGGCTCCACGATCGTGCGCGTAGGCACCGCCATCTTCGGCCCCCGCGCCTTCATCTGAGTCGATTAGGCCTCCAGCGCTTCCTTGATCGCGCCGACGAAGTAGTCGAGGTCGTCGGGCTTGCGGGAGGTGATGAGCTTCCAGCCGTTGTTGTCGTCGACGTGCAGCTGCTCGTCGACGTAGTGGCCGCCCGCGTTCTCGATGTCGGCGGCGATGTAGCGGCACGGCGCGGCGGTCTTGCCGGCCACGAGGCCCGCGTTCACCAGCAGCCAGGCGCCGTGGCAGATCGCGGCGATCGGCTTGCCCTCATGCGCGAACTCCTGCGCGAGCGTGATCGCGTCCTCGTTCACGCGGATGCGGTCCACGTTGCAGGTGCCGCCGGGCACGACCAGCAGGTCGTAGTCGGCCGCCTGCACGTCGGAGAGCGTCGTGTCCGGGGTGAGCGTCTCGCCCTCATACCGGTCGTGCTGCACGGTCTCGCACTTGTCGAGCGTGGTCGCGGCGAGCGTCACCTGCGCGCCCGCGGCCTTCAGGTCGCGCAGCGGACGGGTGAGTTCCGTCTCCTCGATGCCCCAGTTGTTCACGATGATGAGCACCTTCTTGTCCGCGATGGCCATGGTTCCTCCTTGGAATGCCTTGGTGATGCGCTGGCTGTCCGGACGGACCGGAACGGCCGGCCGCATATGTGGTTGCTTGCCGTACCCCATTATGCCGCGGGCCGCGTCGCGCGCGTCGGTTCAGCGCGCGCTAAGCTGAGGGAGATACGTCGAGCCATGCCCGCGGGGCTTCTTCCCGACAACAGGCTGACGGAGGACGGGGGAGAGAAAGCCGTCATTCGGAATCACGCAGGATGAACCGGTGATCCTGCGAACCGGCACACTGACGCAGCCGACGCAATCGGCGAGGAGGACGCAATGAGCGAACCATACAATACGAATCCCAATCCCTATACGAATCCCAATCCGGTCGACCCCGATACGAACCCCGCCGACGTTCCGGCGCAGGAGCCGTACGGCGCGACGTCGCCCGACCCGTATGCGCCGGCGACGCCCGCAAACCCGTATGCGCAGGCCGCGCCGGAGCCCGCCGCCGGTGGCGCGCCGTACGGTGCGTACGCGCCGGCCGGCGCGGCTGTGCCGCCGGTGCCGCCGGCACAGCCCGCGTACGGCGTCGCTTCCGGTGGCGTTCCGGGCGGCGTGCCCGGCAACCCATATGTTTCGGGCGCCGCGTACCAGCCGTACTACCAGCCGGAGCCGCGCTGGAACGCGATGGCCATCGCCGGGTTCGTCGCGTCGTTCATGGTCTCGATCGTCGGTCTGGTCCTCAGCATCATCGGTCTCAACCAGATCAACAGGACCGGCGAGAAAGGCAGGGGCCTCGCCATCGCCGGCATCATCGTCGGCGCGCTGTCCACGCTCGTGTCCGTCGTGTTCGTCGTCCTGTTCGTCACGGCCGTCGTCGACGCGTCATCGCACGGCTACGACTATTCGTATGATGACGGCGGCGACGGCTACGACTATTCCGACGAAGGCGACGACACGACGAACGCCGCCGACCGTCTCGCCGCCGCACCGGACAGCGCGACCGCACGTCTCGACGTGATCGTCGCCGCGACCGCCGCGACCCTGTCGACCCGCTGACTGCCGCATACGCCGGAACGCACGCCGGAACGCGCCGGACGGCGCGACGGCGTGCGGCTAGACTTAGCAGCATGAGAATCGCACGTTTTTCATTGAATGACACGCCGCGATACGCCTTCGTGCAGAAGGACGAATCGGACGGCAAGGATTATCTCGTCGAACTCGACGGCCACCCGCTGCTCGGCGGCAAGGTCGCCCCGACCGGCAAGCGCTACGCGCTCGACGCCGACGGCATCCGTCTGCTCTCGCCGGTCCTGCCGAGCAAGGTGTACGGACTCGCCAAGAACTACGAGGCGCACGCGCAGTACATGCACGAGGCCGGCCACTCCGAGATCTCGCACGCCCCGGAGGACATGGTCATCTTCACCAAGCCGTCCACCTCGGTGATCGGCCCGGACGATCCGATCGTGTACCCGGCCTGCTCGAAGGACATGAACTTCGAGCCGGAACTCGCCGTCGTCATGGGCCGCGTCGCCAAGAACGTGCCGGTCGAGAAGGCCATGGACTACGTGCTCGGCTTCACCTGCGTCAACGACGTGACGCTGCGCGACCTGCAGGGCCTCGACCCGACGTGGACGCGCGCCAAGGGCTTCGATACGTCCTGCCCGCTGGGGCCCTGGATCGTCACGCGCGACGACGTGAACTGGAAGGACGCGAAGATCTCGTTCACGCTCAACGGCGAGGACGTGGCGATGGCGTCCGGCACGACCGCGAACCTCATCCACGGCATCCCCGAGCAGATCGCCGCGATCAGCTCGTTCTCGACGCTCCTGCCCGGCGACGTCATCATGACCGGCACGCCGAACGCGTCCGGCCACCTCGACCCCGGTGACGAGACCATCGTCCACGTCGAAGGCGTCGGCGACCTGCGCAACGTGATCGTGCGCGCGTAAGGCGCATTGTTTCTGCGCCCCCTTGAGGGGGAGCTGGCAGCCGAAGGCTGACTGAGGGGGTGCCCGCCGGATCGCCGGCGAGTGCCCCCTCAGTCTCGCTGCGTTCGACAGCTCCCCCTGAAGGGGGCGCAATGCGTGGTGACGTCGTTTTCGCAGCGATGAAATGAAACTTGAGCCGACGGCGCTCAAGTTTTGGGAATAGAATGTCCTCCGGGTTGGTTGAACGTGTCAGAAACACGAACAACCACAAGACTTGGAGGACAGACTTATGGAACAGAAGTTCACGACCATGGCCCAGGAGGCCATCGGCGACGCCATCCAGAGCGCTGCCGCCGCGGGCAACGCGCAGGTCGAGACCCTGCACGTGATGGACGCGCTGCTGCGCCAGGAGCAGGGCGTCGTGCGCGGGCTCATCCAGGCCGCGGGCGGCGACCCGCAGGCCATCGGCGCGGCCGTGCGCAACGCATTGGTGGCGCTGCCGAGCGCGTCCGGCTCGACCACGTCGCAGCCGCAGGCGAGCCGCCAGCTGACCGCCGCGCTCGCGCAGGCCGAGAAGGAGATGCAGCAGATGGGGGACGAGTACGTCTCCACCGAACACCTGCTCATCGGCATCGCCGCATCGGCCCCGAACCAGTCGGCTGAGATCCTGAAGAAGAACGGCGTCACGCCTGAGGCCCTGCGCAAGGCCGTGCCCGGTGTGCGTGGCGGCGCGAAGGTGACCAGCCCGGACGCGGAAGGCAGCTACAAGGCGTTGGAGAAGTACTCCACCGACCTGACCGCCGCCGCGAAGGAAGGCAAGCTCGACCCGGTGATCGGCCGCGATCAGGAGATCCGCCGCGTCATCCAGATTCTGAGCCGTCGTACGAAGAACAACCCGGTGCTGATCGGCGAGCCCGGCGTCGGCAAGACCGCCGTCGTCGAAGGCCTCGCGCAGCGCATCGTCGCCGGCGACGTGCCGACCACGCTGCAGGGCAAGAAGCTCATCAGCCTCGACCTCGGCTCCATGGTGGCCGGCTCGAAGTACCGTGGCGAGTTCGAGGAGCGTCTGAAGGCGGTCCTCAACGAGATCAAGAACGCAAACGGCCAGATCATCACGTTCATCGACGAGATCCATACGATTGTCGGCGCCGGCGCGGCCGAAGGCTCGATGGACGCCGGCAACATGTTGAAGCCGATGCTCGCCCGCGGCGAACTGCGCCTGATCGGCGCGACCACGCTCGACGAGTACCGCGAGAACATCGAAAAGGATCCGGCGCTGGAGCGTCGTTTCCAGCAGGTGTTCGTCGGCGAGCCCTCCGTGGAGGACACGATCGCGATTCTGCGTGGCCTCAAGCAGCGTTACGAGGCGCACCACAAGGTGACGATCGGCGACGACGCGCTCGTGGCCGCCGCGACCCTGTCCAACCGGTACATCTCCGGCCGCCAGCTGCCCGACAAGGCCATCGACCTGGTCGACGAGGCGGCCGCTCATCTGCGTATGGAACTCGACTCTTCCCCGGAGGAGATCGACGAGCTCCAGCGCAAGGTGACCCGCTACGAGATGGAGGAGATGCAGCTCAAGAAGGCCGAGGACCCGGCCTCCAAGGAGCGTTTGGAGAAGCTGCAGGCCGAAATGGCCGACGCGCGCGAGAAGCTCGCCGGACTCAAGGCCCGTTGGGAGGCGGAGAAGGCCGGCCACAACAAGGTCGGCGACCTGCGCGCCAAGCTCGACTCGCTGCGCGTCCAGGCGGACAAGTTCACCCGTGAGGGCAACCTCGCCGAGGCGAGCCGCATCCTGTACGGCGAGATCCCGGCCATCCAGAAGGAGCTCGCCGCCGCCGAGAAGGCGGACGCCGAGTCGAAGGAAGGCGGCGAAGACGCGAACAAGCCCGAGCCGATGGTCCCGGACCATGTGGACGCCGACTCCGTCGCGGAGATCGTCTCCGACTGGACCGGCATCCCCGTCGGCCGCCTCATGCAGGGCGAGAACGAGAAGCTGCTCCACATGGAGAACTACCTCGGCAAGCGCGTGATCGGCCAGAAGGAAGCCATCCAGGCCGTGTCCGACGCGGTGCGCCGCTCGCGTGCCGGCATCTCGGACCCGAACCGTCCGACCGGCTCGTTCCTGTTCCTCGGCCCCACCGGCGTCGGCAAGACCGAGCTCGCCAAGGCGCTCGCGGACTTCCTGTTCGACGACGAGAAGGCCATGGTGCGCATCGACATGTCCGAGTACATGGAGAAGGCGAGCGTGAGCCGTCTGATCGGCGCCGCGCCGGGCTACGTCGGCTACGAGCAGGGCGGCCAGCTCACCGAGGCCGTGCGTCGTCGCCCGTACTCCGTCGTGCTGTTCGACGAGGTCGAGAAGGCGAATCCGGAGATCTTCGACGTGCTGCTGCAGGTGCTTGACGACGGCCGTCTGACCGACGGTCAGGGCAGGACCGTGGACTTCAAGAACACGATCCTCATCATGACCTCCAACCTCGGCTCCCAGTTCCTCGTCAACGAGGATATGGACGCCGATGCGAAGAAGAAGGCCGTGATGGACGCGGTACACATGAACTTCAAGCCGGAGTTCCTCAACCGCTTGGACGACATTGTGATGTTCCACCCGCTCACCCGCGAGGAGCTCGGCGGCATCGTCGACATCCAGGTGAAGAGCGTGGCCGCGCGACTCACCGACCGCCGCATCAAGCTGCATGTGACGGCCGCCGCCCGCGAATGGCTCGCCAACACGGGCTACGATCCGGCGTACGGCGCCCGTCCGCTGCGCCGCCTCGTGCAGACCGAGGTCGGCGACCAGCTGGCCCGCATGCTGCTCGCCGGCAAGGTGCACGACGGCGACACGGTGCTCGTCGACCAGACCGGCGGCGAACACCTGGAGCTCACCGCCATGCCCGAGGACCCGCTCGCGGGTTCCGGTGCCGGTGACACGTCCGCGCCCGACGACCCCGACGTCAACGTCGAGGACGTCAAGACCGACGAGTGATTGCACGGTCTGCGGCACCCTATGACGGGTGAGGAGAGCGCATAAGCTCCATCTCCTGCGCCCCCTTCTAGGGGGAGCTGTCGAGCGTAGCGAGACTGAGGGGGTGTCCGGCAGGCATAACAAGCCGCCGGGCACCCCCTCAGTCGTCCTTCGGACGCCAGCTCCCCCTCAAGGGGGCGCAACAAGGCTCAGGAACTAGCGGTTGTCCGGAACGAAGGCTTCGAAGATGTGGTGGTCGAAGTACCGGTCGCACTGCGTGAGCTCGTCGCTGGAACGCACCGTCCAGGAGACGGCGATCGCGCCCATCGAACGGGCGAGACGCACCTGCGGCAACGCGCCGCCCGTCCAGTCGTAGGCGATGAAGTCGGGGCGGGACAGCCAGTCGAAGGCGAGCAGACCCGCGGCGAACTCGGCCGGACCGTTCTTCGTGAGCGAGGCGGGCCAGCTCAACTGGCCGCGGCACACCTCCGGATGATGCGTCTTGTACCAGTTCACCGCACCCGGGTTGAACGATTCGATGACGTACGGACCCGCATACGCCTCGAGCAACGCGTGGCCCTTCTCCATCAGCTCGGTCTCGCGCTCGCCCCACGCGGCGTTGTCGTTGAACTTGTATTCCACGATGAGCGGTGCACGCCCCGCCACCACCTTGAGCACGTCGGCGAACAACGGCACATGCTGGTAGTAGCCTTCCGGCGCGGTGGCCGGCGTGACGACCAACGGCGGATTCTCGTCCGCGCCCGGCAGCGGATGCGCCTTGAGGTCCCCCGGCTTCGAACCGCGGGAGACTGGGAATAGGGGGATGCGCGTCAGCTCGTCATAAGTGAGATCCTCGATGCGGCGCGGGTCGCCCGCCACACGCAGAAGGTTCGCGTCATGCACGACGACCACCTGGCCGTCAAGCGTCAGTTGCAGGTCGAGTTCGATGCCGTAGCCGGCCTCGCAGGCTGCGGCGAACGCGGCGAGCGAGTTCTCCGGCGCGATCGGCCCGGTCTCGTCCGCCGTGCCGTACCCGGCCTTCAAGGCCATGCGCCGGGCGAGCGCCACATAATCGGCGTTCTCGGCGATCGAGGCGTCGGTCGTGTCCGCCTTCGCACTGACCGGATTGTCGCCGCCGTAATCGGGGATATCCGTGACGTTCACGAGCCCCGAACCCGCGTCGTGCAGACCGCGGTGCGCATACCAGACGTCGGGGATGACGGGCACGTAGTTGCGGCGTTTGTCGTTGAACGTGCGCGGCGCCATGGC
Source organism: Bifidobacterium sp. LH_426 (assembly GCF_056356875.1). NCBI lineage: Bacteria > Bacillati > Actinomycetota > Actinomycetes > Bifidobacteriales > Bifidobacteriaceae > Bifidobacterium > Bifidobacterium sp. LH_426. The sequence continues at coordinate 69,214 of NZ_JBKEVB010000004.1, read as the reverse complement.
CCACGCGGCGGCTCCCGCGGCCGCGATGCCGCCGATCAGAACGTTTCTCAGGGCCTTCGACATGGCAATCCTTCCATACGTGTGACGTGACGCCGGCGGGGAGCGACGCGCGAGGCGGTGCCGTGCGGTGTGCCGTGAGGCCCGCGTCGCGTCGCTCCTGCGCCGGATATTGCCCCCAGACTACACCGCGCGAATGGGCGGCGGGTCATATCGCCCGCGCAGGTGGCGGCGGCCCGTGCCGTCCGCGTCGCGACCGCGCTGTGGTCTCGCTACGGCAGCGCTATGGCCGCAGCGCGTCGGCGAGCCACGTGGGCATCAGCGGATCGTCGGGGTCGAGGCGTCGGTCCGCATGTTCCGCGCGCAACGGCTTCCAGCCGTCCGCGCGGAACACGTCGAGCAGGTCGCGTGCCGTGCATGGTTCCGGCGTTTCGGCGAGACGCAGCAGCCACGCGCACACGCCCGTCACCTGCGCCGCCGTCACGCCGCGCTCCCGCAGCGCGCCCATGTCCAGCGAACGTTCACGCTTGGCGAGCCGACGGCCCGCCGCATTGTCGACGAGCGGGATATGCGCGTATGCGGGGCGCGCGGGAGTGGGGTGGTCTGGTTGCGGGCGATTGGCGGGTTGCGGGCGATCGTATGCGTGATTGCGGGGGATTGTGGATTGCGCGGTGATTGTGGATTGCGCGGACTTTGCGCGGGCGGTCTCTCCCCCAGTCAGCCTACGGCTGACAGCCCCCTCGTCAGAGGGGGCCGGAGAGGTGCTCGGACAGTCGTTCGGCAGTGCGCGAAGGCTGACGGCCCTCTTGTCAGAGGGGGTCGAGGACTCGTGCGAGGGGAGTGCGACGTGCCAGCCGGCGGCGATGAGGCGCTCGCGGATGTAGATTTGCAGGGCGGTGGAGCGCAGCAGGTCGCGGCCGCGGACGATCGAGTCGACGCCCATCGCGAGATCGTCGACCGTGACGACGAACTGGTAGCCGAACAATCCATCCGACCGGCGGATCACCGAATCGCCGATTTCGCATGCAAGATTGAACGACTGCGGCCCGAACGCCGCATCGTCGAACGTGACAACGGTGCTCTCGGTCGTTCCGATATCGGGCATCGCGATGCGCAGGGAGTGGCGGTCGCCGCGCGCGAGACGTGCGCGCACCTCGCCGGGGCGGTCGCGCATGAGACGGCGGCAGGTACCGGGGTAGATTTGGAATCCGTCGCCCTCCTGCGGCGCGGACGCGGCGCGGATGTCCGCACGCGAACAGAAGCACGGGTAGATGAGCGGAATGCCGTCGACGGTCTGCGATTCGAGCAGCCGCAACGCCTGCTCGTATAGGTCGGTGCGCTGCGACTGGTAGACGGGTTCGCCGTCCCAGTCGAGGCCGAGCCAGTCGAGATCGTCCGTGATCCACCGGTCGGCGTCCGGCAGCACGCGCGGGGTGTCGATGTCCTCGATGCGCAGCAGCATGCGCTGGCCGCGCGCCCGTGAGTCGAGCCACGCGGCCAGCATCGCCGTCATATTGCCGATATGCATGCGCCCCGAAGGCGTAGGTGCGAATCGTCCCGTCATGCGACCCAGCCTACACGCGGCACGGGCGGGCGGGGCGTATACACCCCCTCAGTCGTGCTCCGCACGACAGCTCCCCCTGAAGGGGCGCAGAATGCACGGTCATATGCCTGCGGCACATGCGATTCATCGCGCCCCTTCAGGGGGAGCTGTCCGCGAAGCGGACTGGGGGAGAGTCTGCGCCCCCCCTTCAGGGGGAGCTGGCCGCCGTAGGCGGACTGAGGGGGTTCCGGGCGCCCCGAGCCCGCCCCTACTTGTGGTACGGCTCTCCCGCGTTGATCTTATAGGCCCGGTAGATTTGCTCCAGCAGGATGACGCGCATGAGCTGGTGTGGGAACGTCATCTTCGAGAAGCTCAACTTGAAATCGGCCCGGCGCAGAATCGCGTCGTCCAATCCGATCGAACCGCCGATGACCAGCTGGATGTGGCTGGTGCCGCGCAGCCCGAGATCGTTGATCTTCGCGGCGAGTTCTTCGCTGGACAATTGCTTCCCGTCGATCGCCAGGGCGATGACGAACGCGTTGTCGCGCAAGTGCTTGGCGATGCGCTCGCCCTCCTTCGCCTTGATCTGGCGTTCCACGCCCGCCGAGGCGTGTTCGGGCGTCTTCTCGTCGGCGACTTCGATGATGTTGAGCTTGCAGTAGCGCGACAGCCGTTTCGAGTATTCGTCGATGGCGTCGCGCAGGTAGCGTTCCTTGACGCGCCCCGGCGCGATGATGTCGATTTGCATCGGTCAGACTTCCGTTGTGGGGGATCGATGACGCGTGTGTCGTCAAGGCGCACCGAGGGAAGGCGTACGAAGGTACGTCGACCGAGGGGCAATGCCGACGACACTCCGTCAGTCGATCACCCCGTAGAGGCGGTCGCCGGCGTCGCCCAGTCCCGGCACGATGTAGCACTTGTCGTTGAGCTTCTCGTCGACGGCGCAGACCACGACCTTGAAGTCGATGGACGGGTCGATGTGCTCCTCGACGTACTTGATGCCTTCCGGCGCGGCGATGATGTTGATCGCGGTGACGTCCTTCGCGCCGCGTTCGGCCAGATAGTGCGTGGCGGCGACGAGCGTGCCGCCGGTGGCGAGCATCGGGTCGATGAGGAAGCACTGACGGCCGGTCAGGTCGTCGGGCAGACGGTTCGCGTACGTGATCTGCTGGGTGGGGTGGTCCTCGTCGCGCTTCATGCCGAGGAAGCCGACTTCGGCGGTGGGCAGCAGGCGGGTCATGCCGTCGAGCATGCCGAGGCCGGCGCGCAGCACGGGCACGATGATCGGGCGGGGTTCGGCGAGCTTCTTGCCGGTCATCGGCGCGACCGGGGTCTCGATCGGCGTGGCCACGACGGACAGGTCGCGTGTGGCCTCGTACGCTTCGAGCATGACGAGTTCGGAGACGAGCTCGCGGAAGGTGGAGGACGGGGTGTTCTTGTCGCGGAGCACGGTCAGCTTGTGCTCGACGAGCGGATGATTCAAAACGTGAAGTTCCATGCCTCCCAAGCCTACCCGCCCCACGCGTCCGCATGGTGGATACGCGTGGCGGCGGGGCGGTCGTCTCCGGGGCGGAATCGCTGGAAAACCACGCGCCCGCGCGATGCCACGGGCGTGTAACCGTCATGTCACGGGGGATATGGAATCGAAACACGGGGGCAATTTGCCGTCAACTGGGCGCTGCCATTCTTGCGTCTTACGGAATCGCTTCTGCGGAACCGGTTTCACTGAATCATCGAATCGGACAAACCCGAACGTTCGGCATACGTGAAGAGGGAGAAGGACGTATGGCCATATCACATCGACTGAAGGCGGCCGCGGCGTGTTGCGTGACGGCCGCCGTACTCGCCACCGGCGGCTGCGGCTGGGGCCGCACCGTCGCCGAGAAGGAGGCGCAGGAATCCGGCGCCTCCACGGCGAGCACCGCGAGCTCATGCGTCGACACCTCCGGCGACACCATCAAGATCGGATTCGTCAACTCGCTGTCCGGCACGATGGCGATCTCCGAACAGACGGTCAGCGATTCGCTGCACATGGCCGTCGACGAGATCAACGCGAAGGGCGGCGTGCTCGGCAAGAAGCTCAAGGTCGTCCAGCAGGACGGCAAGTCCGAGCCGGCCGTGTTCGCCGAGAAGGCCAAGACGCTCATCGAGAAGGAATGTGTGGCCGCGGTGTTCGGCGGCTGGACGTCCTCCTCCCGCAAGGCCATGCTGCCCGTGTTCGAGGCGGACAACGCGCTGCTGTTCTACCCGCTGCAGTACGAGGGCATGGAGGCGAGCCCGAACATCTTCTACTCGGGCGCCGCCCCGAACCAGCAGATCGTGCCCGCCCTCGACTACCTCAAGGAGAAGGGCTACAAGAAGCTGTTCCTCGTCGGCTCCGACTACGTGTTCCCGCAGACCGCGAACCGCGTGGTCAAGGCGTACGCGGAAGGCAACGGCATGCAGGTCGTCGGCGAGGAGTACACGCCGATGGGCTCCACCGACTTCACGACGATCGTCAACAAGCTCAAGTTCTCCGGCGCGGACGCGGTGGTGAACACGCTGAACGGCGATTCCAACGTCGCGTTCTTCAAGGAGTACAAGGCGTCCGGCCTCAAGGCGGACACGGTGCCCGTGATCTCCATGTCGATCGCCGAGGAGGAGGTCTCCGCCATCGGCGTCGACAACGTGAAGGACCAGCTGACCGCCTGGAACTACTACCAGACGCTCGACAACAAGCAGAACACGACGTTCGTGAAGAACTTCAAGGCGAAGTACGGCCAGAACCGGCCCACCTCCGATCCGATGGAATCGGCGTACACGTCCGTCTACCTGTGGAAGGGCATGGTCGAGAAGGCCAAGTCGTTCGACGTGGACAAGGTCAAGGCGGCGGCCGACGGCGTCACCTTCGACGCCCCGGAGGGCCGCGTCAAGGTGGACGGCAAGAACCACCACATCTACAAGACCTCGTACATCGGCAAGATCGGCGACGACAAGCTCATCCACACCGTGTGGAAGTCCGACGGCCCGATCAAGCCGGACCCGTACCTGACCACCTACGACTGGGCGAAGAGCCTGAGCGCCGGGGCGAAGGACGAGGTCGCGTCGAGCACGTCCGGCGCGTCGAGCGCATCGGGCAAGTAACGAGAGCGGAAGGGAACACGAAACCATGGGTATGTTATTTCCACAGATCGTGGCGGGTCTGTCCAACGGATCGATCCTGCTGCTCGCCGCGCTCGGACTGTCGCTGACGTTCGGCCAGATGGGCGTCATCAACAACGCGCACGGCGAGTTCATGATGGCCGGCGCGTACACCGCCTACGTGATGAGCACGGTCATCGGCAACAAGGCCGTCTCGCTGGGCGTCGCGCTCGTCGTCGGATTCCTCGTCGCCGGACTGCTCGGCCTGCTGCTCGACGTGCTGCTGCTCGAACGCATGCGCACCCGTCCGCTGGACACGCTGCTCGTCACGTTCGGCGTCTCGCTCGTCCTCCAGCAGCTGGCGCGTGACATCTTCGGCGCGACCCCGGTCTACGCCTCCGCGCCCGACGCGCTCACCAACCCGGTGACCGTCTTCGGCTACAGCTTCTCCGCCGGACGCCTGTTCATCTTCATCCTGTCCGTCGTGTGCGTGGCCGCGCTGTATGCGATCCTCAAGCTCACGCCGCTCGGCCGCCAGATCCGCGCCACCTCCGAGAACCGCGACCTCGCCGAGGTCTCCGGCATCTCCACGAGGACCGTCGACCACGTCACGTTCTTCCTCGGCTCCGGCATCGCGGGCATCGCCGGCGTGGCATTGAGCCTGCTCAACTCGATCAGCTTCAACTTCGGCACCACGTTCATCGTGCAGGCGTTCCTCGTGGTCGTAGCCGGCGGCGTCGGCCAGCTGAAGGGCGCGGTCATCGCCTCCTTCGTGCTCGGCCTCGCCCAGTCCGCGATCGAGCTGCCGACGTCCGCGTCGATCGGCCAGGTCGCCGTGTTCCTGATCGTCGTCGTCTTCCTGCAGTTCCGCCCGCAGGGACTCGTTTCCATCCGTTCGAGGAACCTCGCGTAAGGGGAGGGGAGAATCATCATGAACAACGCTTCTCTGAACGCATTCGCCGTGAAATACAAGCCGTGGATCGGCACCGTCATCGCCATCGTGCTGATCTTCCTCGCGCCGTCCGTCATGAGCGTGTACAACCTCGGCCTGCTGTCGAAGTACCTGTGCTACGCGATGGTCGCGATCGGCATCGGCCTCGCCTGGGGCCAGGGCGGCATGCTGACGCTCGGCCAGGGCCTGTTCTTCGGTCTCGGCGCGTACGTGATGGCCATCCACATGAAGCTCGAGGACATCGGCCCCGGCCAGGTGCCCGACTTCATGGCCCAGTACGGCATCGACAAGGTCCCCGGATTCTGGGAGCTGTTCCGCAACCCGGTGATCGCCGTGATCGGCGTGGCCGCCGTGCCGGGCGCGATCGCCGCGCTGCTCGGTCTCGCCGTGTTCGGACGCGGCGTCCGCGGCGCCTACTTCGCGATTCTGTCGCAGGCGCTCGTCGCCGCCTTCTCCGTGCTGCTCATCGGCCAGTCGAAGACCACCGGCGGCACCAACGGCCTCAATGATTTCAAGGGCTTCTTCGGCTACGACCTCACCGACGACGCGAACAAGCAGATGATCTACTACATCTGCGCGTTCCTCACGCTCGCCATGGTGCTCATCGTCTACTGGATCCGCAAGTCGTTCATGGGCGACCTCATCATCGGCGTGCGCGACCAGGAGAACCGCATGAAGTTCCTCGGCTACAACCCCGCGTCCATCAAGGTGTTCGCGTTCTCGATGGCCGCCATGTTCGCCGGCATCGGCGGTGCGATGTTCGTGCCTGTCGTCGGCATCATCTCCCCGTCCGACATCGGCGTGACCCCGTCCATCCTGATGCTCGCCGGCGTCGTGATCGGCGGGCGCACCACGCTGCTCGGCCCGCTCGTCGGCACGCTCATCATCCGTTTCGCGGAGACGCAGCTGTCCGAGGCGTACCCGTCCGCGTGGACGTACATCGAAGGCCTCATCTTCATCCTGGTGATCGCCTTCGTGCCGATGGGACTCGGCCAGTTCAAGGGCGTGTGGCCCTGGATCAAGGAGAAGCTCGGAGGCGGCGCGGCCGGTGCCGCGGCCGCGTCCGCCGGAACGGCTGCTGGAACCACTGTCGCCGGAACCACTACTGCTAAGGCGGTGAACGCATGAGCGAGAAGAACGTGAAGAACACGGCGACGGCTGCGGCTTCGGTTGCGGCGAAGGCACCCGCCTCGCAGGAGGATCTGGAGAACCTGCGCGCCGAAATGGTCGCCATGCGCGACGAGGCCAAGCGCCTGCGCGACGAGGCGGCCGCCATGAAGGCCGAGATCGTCGAGGAGCGCGAACGGCTGCACGAGCAGCTCACCGCGCTCGACGACCGCGGCGGCCAGTGGAACGACTACCTCGAGATCAAGGGCCTGCACGTCGAATTCGACGGATTCGTGGCTGTCAAGGACCTCGACCTGACCGTCGAACACGGCGACCTGCGCTTCCTCATCGGCCCGAACGGCGCCGGCAAGACCACGATCATCGACGCGATTACCGGTCTCGTCCCCGCCACCGGCTCCGCCAAATTCCGTGGCGAGGAGCTGCTCGGACGCAAGCCGAACGACATCGTCAAACTCGGCGTCGGACGCACCTTCCAGACCGCGTCCGTCGTCGAGGAGCTGAGCGTGCTCGAGAACCTGCAGCTCGCCGAAGGCTTCCGCAAGAAGGGTCGCGACCTGTTCAAGCCGATGGGCGGCGTCACGCAGAACATCGAATACATGATGGACGTGTGCAACCTCACCGAGGACGCGCACAAGCCCGCCGGCATCCTGCCGCACGGCAAGAAGCAGTGGCTGGAGATCGGCATGCTGCTCGTCCAGGACGCGCACCTGCTGCTCCTCGACGAGCCGGTCGCCGGCATGACCCCGGCCGAGCGCATCGCCACCGGCGAACTGCTCAAGCGATGCAGCAAGAACCGCACGGTCATCATCGTCGAGCACGACATGGAGTTCATGCGCCAGTTCGCCGACTCCGTCACCGTGCTCAATCAGGGCGAAATCCTCGCCGAAGGCTCGGTCGAGGATATCCAGAACAACGAGGAAGTCGTCAAAATTTATTTGGGTGGAGGTGAGAACTGATGGCAATGCTGGAAGTGAAGGACCTGAACACCGGCTACGGCAAGGTGACGGTCGTCAACGACATCACGTTCGACGTGGCCGCCGGCCAGTGGGTGAGCATCGTCGGCAACAACGGCGCCGGCAAGACCACGCTGCTCAAGTCGATCCTCGGCCTGCTGCCGGTCTCGTCCGGCACGGTCACGTTCGACGGCGAGGACATCACGAAGGCCGCGCCGAACAAGCGCATCCGCAAGGGTATGGCGTTCGTGCCGCAGGGCCAGCAGTCGTTCGGCACGATGACCGTCGACGAGAACCTGCACGTGGTCGCCGACCGTTACGGCGCCGAGGCGAAGGCCCGCTACGACGAGGCCGTCGCGATGTTCCCGGTGCTCAAGGAGTTCTCCGGGCGCCGCGCCGGCCTGCTGTCCGGCGGCCAGCGCCAGCAGTTGGCGATCGCGCGTGCGCTCATCACCCGGCCGAAGCTCATGATTCTCGACGAGCCGACCGAGGGCATCCAGCCGAACATCGTCGCCGAGATCCAGCAGGCAATCCGGTCGATGGCCGAGCAGAAAGGCATCGGCGTGGTGCTCGTCGAGCAGAAGGTGCAGTTCGCCGTCGAACGCGCGGACAAGTACTATGTGCTCGCCTCCGGTCGTTTCATCGCCGCCGGCGAGGGCGGTCCCGACCAGGTCGAGGCGGCGAAGGACGCGATGAGGGTGTGATCGCGCGCGGCGTGGTGTGGTTCGCGTGGTTCGCGTGGTTCTCGCGGTTCGCGGCGTGATGCGTTGCAATTGCGGCGTGATGCGCGTGTGATAGCCTGACTCACGATTTCAGCGGTGCGGCCCCACGGTTCTCTCCCATGCCGATTGCGGCGGGAAGTGGACCGTGGGGCCGCACGCGTACGCGCGGATCGCAGGACGGGAAAGGATGCCTTGCTTCCCTTGCCTCGCGATCCGCCTCGAGAACGAGGGGAACCACCGATGAAGAAGAGTCTGCTGGCCGTCGCCGCCGGGGCGTTCGTGCTCGGCGCCGCCGAATTCGTGATGATGGGCATCCTGCCCCAGGCCGCGGCGGCCACGCACGTATCCATCCCGACCGCCGGCCATTTCATCTCCGCATACGCGATCGGCGTGTGCGTGGGCGTCACCATGCTCGTGTTCGGGCGCAAGGCGAGTCCGAAGCATCTCGTCATCCTGTTCATGGCGCTGGCGCTCGCCGGCAACGCGTTGAGCGCCGTCGCGCCCACCGCCGGCGTGCTCGTCGCCGCGCGCTTCATCGCCGGACTTCCGCACGGCGCGTTCTTCGGCACCGGAACCGTGATCGCGAAGACGCTCGCCGACAAAGGCAAGGAAGGCAAGGCGGTCGCCGTGATGGTGACCGGACAGACCATCGCCAACATGTTCGGCGTACCCGCCGGAACGCTGCTCGCCGAATACCTGAACTGGCGGCTCGCGTTCACGATCCTGGCGATCGGCGCCACCCTCACCATCGCACTCACGCTCGCATGGATGCCGCTCGTTCCCGCCGTTCCGGACGCGGGTCTCGCCGGACAGTTCCGCTTCCTCGCCAAGCCCGGACCGTGGCTGGTGCTCGGCGCCGTGTTCATCGGCAACACCGGCGTCTTCTGCTGGTGGAGCTACGTGAGCCCGTGGCTGCAGAAGACCGGCGGCTACGATTCGCGATTCGTGCCGCTGCTGATGATGCTCGCCGGATTCGGCATGGTGGTCGGCGGACTCGCCGGCGGGCACCTCGCCGACCGGTGGCTGCACGCGGCGACCGCCGCGGTCGGCCAGTCGATCTCCGCGGTCGGACTGTTGCTCGTGTTCCTGCTGCCCGGCAATCTCGTGACCTGCGCGATTCTGACGTTCTGGATCGCGTTCGGCCTGTTCTTCATCAACGGGCCGCAGCAGCTGCTCATGGCCGACGCGGGCAAGGGCGGCGGCGAGCTCATCGGCGGCGCGGCCGTGCAGATCGGTTTCAACGGCGGCAACGCGGTCGGCTCGCTCGTCGGCGGCATGGCGCTCAACGCCTCCGGCATGAACTACCACATGACCGGTCTGGCCGGCATGCCGTTCACCGTGATCGCGGTGATCCTGCTCACGGCGTTCGCGCTGCGGTTCGAGCGGGCTCGGCGGTGATACGTGTGATGCGGTTGCGGCGTGATGACACGGTGGCGCGGTGACGTCTCGACGCGGACTTTTCGGCGGCGTTTTTTACGGAGGTGAGCCCCTTAGTCCGTAAAAAACGCCGCTTACCGTTGCTCAGTGTCGCTTTTTACGGATATGGCCGTTATCTTCCGTACATTGGGACGCTGAGCCGCCTTCAGCGTCCCAATGTACGGAGCCGATGAGGCGATTGCGTACTGTCCGTCGCTGAGGGAGCGGCGGGCATTTATGCTGCTAAGCGCACACAATCAGTGATCCTGCTCGATGGGATAGTGCTTCTTATCGCGGAAGTATTCGATGACTGGTCGTTGGATATATGTTCCGAACGACTGCTGATACGGGTATCCACAGCCTCCGTTCATCGCGTAGAGATTCTTATCGTTGTCGAAGCTCAGGATGCGATCTTCGCGGTCATCGGTGGCGGATGTAACGACCACCAACAGTCGGTTACGGTCGAAACGGGCAGTCGGGGCAAGGGAACTCTTGGGTACGGCCGCCTGGATCTCCTTCCCTAGGCGTTGTTCGAAGGTATCTCTGTCGATGTGGGGGTTATCTTGGGCGAATTTATGTGCGATTCGCTCCAGAATTTCCTGCTTGCCGATTTTGTATGCGGCATGCCCCTCCTCGGTCCAATTCCATTTGGAGAAGTCCCGACCTACGGAATCCGTTGTCTGGTTCACGGCCATCGGTGTAATCTGCATGATGCGTTTGACGGTGCTGAGCTTCATGTCGGTGAACACTTGGTTGCGAAGGTACCGTTGCGCATATAGGAACTCATTTTTGCCAATGACGTTCGAAACCGACGACGGGAGGCCGTTCGTCTGCTGGTTGGTATCGTCGGATGTCTCTTCGCTCTCGGTGATGTCATGTATGAAGTCGAGGGAGGAGAGCTTGGTCTCCAACTGTTCGGCGTCGATGGTGTTGACGTATTGTGCGATTTTCGCGTAAAGGCCCGGCCACGAGACCTGCAATCCCAGCAGATATAGGAACGCCTTCTGATCTACCGGTTCGGCTGCGTCGTGCAGTCGGTCCCAGAACATGCTTGACAGCAACAGGAACGTGTTGATGAAGCGCTTCGTCTGTCGTGGGTTGGATTGCAATGCCTCCAGTGCGATTATGCGTACATCATCCTTGAGACTTCTGTCAAGCCAAGTGCCCAGGATCTTCCCCCAGCTTTTCTTGCCTACGAGATTTTCGATAGTGACCTGTGTGCCGGCGTTCTGGGAGAATTCGGATAGCGGGATGGTAAATGGCAGCTGGATGATCTTTTCGAGATACCGGGTTCCGTCGATGGCGCTGCCGTGTGATTTGTAGTGCGTCTCCAAAGCACTGACGATGTAGTTGCGATCCAAGGCAAGCACGAAAATCATGCCGGCTCGTCCGGTCAGGGAACTGATGGTCTCTATGGAACGAGTGATGCTGTCCGGGGCGCAACGATCTAAGTCATCGATGAGAATGACGAGCCGTTTGTTGGCTACCGCTAGGCATCCGGCAAGCAGGTCGAGAGCCTGAGACATGGAAAAACTGTTCTCGTTGAATGGAAGTGTTTCCAGTATCTCGGATACGCGCTTCAACGTGGGATTGGCCGATTGTTTAAGGTCAGGGATTGCGTTGGCGTATTGGGCGAGGGTGAATTCCGTTGTCACGGGACCGTTCGCACCGACAGTGACGGTTGTATTGGCCGCTGCATGTGCCAACCCGGCGAGAAGGCTTTTCATGTATTGGATTGCGGTACGTGCATGGTCGGACAGGGTATGCTTCTTGGTGCTTTCCTCCTGTTCAAGCATATTTTTTACCGCTTGATACATTGCGCCGATGAGTTCCTGATCAAGGTTGGAGGAACGCTCGTGGTGCCATGCATTGAAACTGATGACGATGGACTGTTGCCTCGACTGCTTTTCGACTTTCTGTTGGATGCTGCTCAGCAACGTGGATTTTCCGCTTCCCCATGGTGCGAACAGTCCGATGGTCATCGGCGTGTTATCGAGTGCGGAGCCGTTTGCGTTATCGCTCGTATCGTCACCACAGATGATTGTGGCCAATGTATTCGCATAGGCTTCGTAGCCGAGTTGGGGCTTGTCCATGATCGGCAGGTCGTTCAACATAGGGATGGGTGTTGTGGGCTTGGGGGTTGTGCTCGTACGCGTTTGGGGTGCCATCCGTACCTACTTCCGGGGAGTCAGCGCTGAATCATTCCGCAACAACGATACATCGGATGATTCGGTGAACGAGGAAGCGGAAACGCTGTTCGGACATCAGTGGGCAGAGAGATGAGTTTGCAACGGTGCGCAATGGTGCAATTAGGTACGCAATCGTGTAATTAGGTGTGTTTTGCTGCGGGGGCATTATATGACGCCTCGATTCGCGCGGAAACCCCACGGAAACCGTTGGGAAACCGTCGGTAACGTCATGTTCCCGAATTGGAAACCGTGTGGATTCGCTCCTGCAAACAACGGCGACGATGATGCCTCTCAATCGTGATTCCGGCATGGCCGATGTCGTGCGGATCATCACGCAGCCATGAGAGAGAGGAAGCGTCATGTCGAACTCATTGCGCCGACGGGAGCAAACGCGTCGCCCTATATTCACCAGATTCGCCGCCGCGATGAGCGGTGTGGCGATGCTCGCCACGTTCGGACTCGCGTCCGCCGCGGCGGGAAGCATCACCGCCACCGCCTACGCCGATCCGTTCACCAGCAGTCAGACCGCGTCCGCTGCCACCGTGACCAGTGGCACGATTCCCGCCGGGCAGCTCTCCGTCGTGAATTTCGCTCCGAAATGGGGCGACAAGCAGGCCAACAAGGCGAGCATGCTCAAGTACATCGCCGATGCGCATGCGTCCGGTGTCAAGATGATCGTCTTCCCTGAAATGGCGCTCACCGGATACGTGTACTCCTCCGACCCGGATTCGCCTGACTATAAGATGGCGGTCTCGCAGGCGGAGACGACGGAAAGCCCCATCACACGCGAAATCGCCACGGCTGCGGCGGCCGACGGCATGTGGGTCATCTACGGCACTTCCGAGAAGATTCCCGGCGACACGAACCACGCCTATAACTCCGCGTTCGCCATTTCGCCGGAAGGCAAGGTCACCTCCTATCAGAAAATCGCGCCGGTCGAAGGCGATTGGGCGACGCCCGGCACCACGCCGGTCATCCTCCAGACCGAATGGGGGCTGATGGGATTGAGCATCTGCTACGACACGTACGCGCAGCCGGAGATTGAACGATACTATGCGGCGCAGGGCGTCAGCCTGCTCGTCAACCCCACCGCCACGTCGCGTAGCTACACCGACATCGACGGTGATGGCGTGAAGGACGCGAAAGGTTGGGAATGGTACTACCGTAACCGCCTTGAATCCATTGCGTCACGTGACGGACTGACCATCGCCAGCGCCGACCTCGTCGGGCCGGACGGGTATACGGGCGATGACGGCACCCAACCCTACGATTTCCCCGGCGGCAGCGTCATCCTCCAGGGCGGGTTTGGCTCGGCGAAATACTATGCCGGGCAGAACACCGATGGCACGCTTGTCACCGCGAAGGCAGGCGCGCTCGTCAACGACACGGATCTGCGCCTCGGCGCCGGCAGCACCACGCAGGTCGCTAACGATTTCCACCCCGATTACTACGCGAAGTGGTACGCGGAACTTGCTGATAAGCAGGAAAGCGGCGACGGACTGTCGTACACCTTCGGCTCCAAGGACGGTCCCACCACCGCGGTCGCGAACGTCAGCGGTGTCTGGGGCGACAAGGAGAAGAACGTCGACATGATGCTCCGCTACGTCAAGGAGGCGCACGAGAAGGGCGTGGATGTCATCGTGTTCCCCGAGACGATTCTCACCGGTTATGACAGCACCGATCCGGCCGGCAAGAACGACGCCCACACCGCCAATCCGGAAGTCAACAAGACGCTCGCGAACAGCAATGACTACATGCAGGTGCTGCTCGCCGAGAAGGTGAAGGGCGCGGACGGCGACACGTCGCGTGGCCCCTCCGTACAGAAGATGGCTGCCGCCGCCAAGGAATACGGTATGTACATCATCTTCGGGCTGCCCGAAATGCCCGACGGTGGGCCGATCACCGACAGTGATGGCATCCGCAAGGTCTACAATTCCGCGGCGATTTGCTTCCCCGACGGTCATACTGACTCCTACCAGAAGATGCATCGTGCCGGCAACGAGGAGAAGGTCTGGTCCGTGCCCGGCGACACCCCCGTCATGTTCGACATGCCGGAGTGGAAGGGCAAGGACGGCAAGGCGCTCAAGGTGGGCATCGACATCTGCCGCGACGGCCACTTCTACCCGGAACTTGGACGCTATTACGCGGCGAGCGGCGCCGAACTCCTGCTGCACCCGACCGCCACTACCGGCAACGCCTGGTACCGTGAGACCCGCATGGGCAGCTACACGGATCGTGACGGACTCGGCGTCGTCAGTGACAACGTGTGGGGGCCCGACGGATATCCGCTCGATGCGGACGGCAATCCCGTGTACTCGGTAGATGATTCCGGCGAGACCGTGTCCAGCGGCAAACCGGTCGCCGGATACAACTACGCCGGAGTCGGCAACGACCCGTTCCGCACCTCCAGCCTGATTATCAACGCATGGTCCGGCAAGAACGGCACTCGCTTCGACTATGCGACCGGCAGCGCGCTCGACACGAGCGGTAGCGGCAAGGGCGCGTCCGCCGATACCTCCGTCGACATGACGTTTGCGCAGGGCGCGTACGATCCCGACAACCTCGAATACCGTACGATGAACCTGTCGCAGGCCGGATTCCGCATCACGAACTTCCAAGCAAGGCTGTACTCGAAGATGTACGATGCGCTCGCCGTCCGTACGATCGCCGGCTACCAATCGATGTACCCGGCGATGAGCGGCTTGGACAAGTCCGCACTCGATGAGCCGATTGCAAAGGCGGAGACGATTCTCGGTGCGTCGGAAGGTACCGGCAAATACACGGACGAATCCGTGACGACGCTGACCACAGCGTACGAGGAGGCGCTGTCGCTGAAGAACAACACCACGTTCAGCAGCGAACAGAGCGATCTGGTGACCGCGGCTGTGAGCGATCTGGATACGGCCTTGGCTGCGCTGACCGCGAAGCCGGGGACCGGAACCGGAAATGGCTCCGGTACGGGTGCAACACCCGGTTCCGGTTCGGGCAGCTCCGATGCCACCGGCAAGAAGTCGGACGCGGCGAGCGGTTCCGATACGAAGACGAAGCAGCCTGCTTCCATGCCCGGCACCGGTGCCGATACCGCGACCGTGGTCGCCGTAGCCATCCTTCTCCTCGGCGCAGGTGCCAGTGGTGTGCTGATTCGCACACGCTTCCGTAGCAGGTGTGAACGATAGCTTGTTGCTGACTATATTCGGTGGGGGCACGTGATATCTATCGCGTGCCCCCCACCTATTCGTATTTGTGCATGTCAGGAGTGGAGTGCGCGTAGGGAATCGCCGCATGCTGCCCGAACATCGTGCGGCTGTCGGTGGTAGAGTAGGGGCGATCGAAGGAGATTGGGGGAATCGCGATGTGGCGTTTTAAAAGGATTTTGGCGTCTTGTGCAGGCGTGGTGCTGGCTCTGGCGATATGTGCGCCATCTGCCTATGCGTGGGGTCCGGAGCGGAAGACCTTCACGATGGAGAATCCAGCTCCGTACAACACATTCAATTCAATAACGGACAATCCTGATGTCGGAGACGAGCGCAATTTCTTCAGAGTGCGTAACGTTGATCAAAACAAATGGGATAAGAAATCAGTTAATGGGTGGATGGACACTATCGAACTGAAAGATGGGGAAGAATATGAGGCGCGCGTGTATGTAGCCAATTCAGCAGAAAACAAGTCGTTGCAAGCTAAGAACGTTCATGTTGCCGTAAATATGCCGACTAAAGATAGTGTTTTTGGGTATGCGTTTGAAGTGAATGCTTTCGTGTCGGCCGACAACGTCGAGCCGAGGCAAATCTGGGACAATGTGGTATTAAAAAGCGAATATCCCTTTCATGTGAAAATAGTTAGTGCTGTATATTGCAATAATATTAAAACAAAAAAGAACTCTGGTTTCAAACTTGGAGAGGATTTGTTTACGAGAACGGGTTCCTTGATTGGGTATAAAAAGATGGATGGTATGATGCCGGCATCCTTTGCGGCTTCAGGCTATGTCCTTATCCGTTTTAAGTATGTCGGACATCCTTTTTGGGAATGGATGGATTCCCGTGTGCTTGGTCGTATAGCAAATAGTTGGGATATGGGAATGAGTAAGAAAACTGAATGTTCTCCTGGTGAGTTTTGTGATTTTTGAAATCGGCATATGATGGGAGTGGAATGATGGCTATGTTGAAATACGGTAAATGGTTCCTGCTTCAGGGAATATGTTCAGCGTTATTGATTATGTCGTCATTGGGAGTGGAGCGTCTGTTTGGCAAACAGTATAAAGTGCTTAACGTAACATTATATTTTCTGCTCATTCTTAGCATTTGGGCACTTGTGCTTGTTTGGAGGGCTGTGCAATGTGGGCGTTCCTTGGGCTTGATTCATGAGGCGTCGGTATTCCCTATAATCTCATTGGTGATATTCGTGTTTCCGGTTCTCCCCATACCTGGGACCAGCGGATTCGTAAGTACGTTGAGTGAGACTATGGTGGGATTTGTGATTATCTCTCAAGCGGAAGCGCTGTGGAAGATTCATTGTGATCTTTCCGTTGCGCCTTTTAAAAAGACAAAAAATAAATTTCGTAATGCATGATAGCCGATTGTTTAATATCGGTGCAACATTAGAGTCGTATATGAAAAAGTTGAGCGTTGTTGATTGGGTATTGGTTGTTTCATATATTGCCGCAACGCGGTTGGAAAAACTGATTCGCGGTAGGGCTAGGCGTCCCTCGTTGAATGACTTGCGTCCTTGGTATCTTCCTATTGTAAGTCAAATGCGTTCTGCTGTAGAAGCTAGACTCATGTCTTTTGTTGCTATTTGGTTTGTTGGCATCTTGTTTTCATTTCCCATGCTTTTCATATTGCTTTCTTATGTGCCTCATATTGATAAGACTATTGATGGGCTTGAACGATATCAAACCGTAATTCGTGTTGGGGCGGCATTGTTTGTTATTGTATTCGGTTTCATTATTTCATATATTATTTCCTTAGTGTCAAAGCGTGATGAATTTGTTGCATATTTGTCGTCTTTGATGATTCTTGTTTGTGTTTACTCTTTGATAATGTTGGTATTCGTTCCTAACTCCGTTTTGCTGTTCATGGTGCGGGCGTTGCCGTTGATGCTAGTCGTGCTGCCCTTCGTCAGTGGCATAATTCAGAGCGTGGCTTGGAGATGGGGAGCTTCGAAGACAATCGAAAAGCGTGCGTTGTGTTCCGTCACATGGCGTATGCGTTTGCAGACGGTACAGATTCTGCTGATGGTCTTCTTAGTGTGCAGTTGGGCCGTCGTACTATGCAGGACGGCCAAGCCGGAATACCTGGAAGTCAACCTTCGCATACTGTGGGATATATATACGGCGCACGGTCTGGGGAATTTGTAGTTTCTTTCCATCAGCAGTTTCCCGAAACACGAGGTGAGTATGGTGGCCGAGTGGAGAAGGGAGAGACGTGTCTCGGTTATCGATGATGCGCCACGCGGCGCAATCCCCTCTTGCGGAATGACGGCGCCGCAGAAAGCAGGGGGGCATGGAGCTCTTTGACGGGAACCGGCGATCATCGGCATCCTCGCAGTCGGTGAAGCAGGCAAGAGACAGTCGATACGGCACTCGCGGTGCCAGATACGTCGGTCGCGCAGGCGTTCGCAGCATGACGCGCGTCATCGCATCTATGATTGCGGCGGGTGTGACCGTCGGCATGGCGTTGGGCGTGCCGACAGCGGCCACAGCTGCGCCGAAATCGACGAATGGCGCCGCTTCGGCGCAGACCGTGAACGTCGGTCCCGGAACGGATGGAGGCCGTACCGGACTGCAATTGTCCGACAACTACCTGAGCCATGGTGCTGCCGGGACGTACAGCCTTAACGGTGCGAACGACGAGCCGAGCAAAACCCGTCAGGACAAGGAATACGATTATCCGGGCGGTACCACCAGCCAATACGACTACAAAGACGCCACCCGCGACTACGTATACATCGACACCGGCATCGATAGCGACAAGGACGGGCAGACCGACCTCGTCCGCGCCGACTTCATCCGCCCCAGCGATACGCAGCTCGATGGCAGGAAAATTCCGGCGATTATGGATGCGAGCCCGTACTACGGCGATCTGCAGGCCAAGCAATATGAGGATATGAACGACAAGGCCAACAGCCGTCAGACCTCGTTCGCCGGAAACTACGACAACTTCTTCGTGCCGCGCGGCTATGCGTACATCATGCTCGACATCACCGGCACCGCACTGTCGCAAGGGTGCACCGACATCGAGGGCCCGAATGATGTCGCGTCCGCGAAGGCCGTTGTCGACTGGCTCAACGGTCGTGTCAAGGGCTATCGTTCCCTTACCAACCGCAGCCAGGCCAACGAGGAGAAAGCCGACTGGTCCAATGGGTTGATCGGCGTGGAAGGCGGATCATACGATGGTGCCGCGGCCAACGCACTTGCCGTCACCGGCGTCGAAGGCCTCAAGACCGTCATTCCTGAAGAATCCATCAGCAGCCAATACAACTGGTACCGCAACAACGGTGCGCAGCTCAGCAACTGGTGGGAACCGGACGCGTTCGCGAACTCGCTCGTCACTGATCCAACTCAGAACGCGAAGTGCGCGGCCGCTGGCCATTGGAACGCAATGAACAAGGGGGCTGAGCTCTCCACCCGCAACTACAACGACTTCTGGGCGGCGCGCAACTACGAGGATAAGGTCGGCAACATCAAGGCCAGCGTATTCCTCATCCAAGGCGTCAACGATCTCAACACCAAGATGAACAACGTGGATAAGTACTGGGAGTTGCTTCAGAAGCACCATGTGCCCAGCAAGATTTGGATCACTCAGAACGGTCACGATAATCCGAAATACTACCGTCATGACGAGTGGATTCTCACCCTGCACAAGTGGTATGACCATTGGCTGTACGGCATCGACAACGGCATCATGAGCGAGCCGCAGGCATCCGTCGAGTCTTCTGACGGCACATGGAAGGACTATGCATCTTGGCCGACGCCCGACGCGAAGAACGTGACGTTGACACTCGACTCCGCGAAGAATGGTACGAGCGCAGGAACGCTTGGAACCAGCGCGCATGCCGTTTCCGGCACTGAGGAGGGCTTCGGCGGCTACCGTGTGGATGAAGGCGTTGAGGACGAGACGACTGACCAGCTCGGGCAGCCGCTCGACAGCGCACGGTCCATTCCTCAGGAGAATCGTCTCGCTTATCTGACGGAGCCGTTGCAGGCCCCAGCCCACATTTCCGGTACGCCTGCACTGTCGCTGAAGGTCAAGGCCTCCGATGCCGATGCCAATCTATCGTTCGCGCTCGTCGATTACGGCAACGGCACCCGCATCAAGGCCACGCCCGCACTATCCACGGTGGAATATGACGAGAACCACATGTTGTGCCTCGGAGGTGAAGGTCAATACGACGACGGTTGTTCGCCAACCGGATCCGAACGCAAAGTGACCTCCGATGCGTATGTGATCACGCGCGGATACGTAAATACCGCCCACAAGGATTCGCTGACCGCGCTTACTCCAACGCCGGTCAACGAGTACTATCCGATTTCTTGGGACGCGTACGCCACCGACTACACGGTTCCTGCCGGGCATCGGCTTGGGCTCGTCATCTTCAATACGTCGACTCGACTGGCCGATACCGGTCGCTTGTCCGACTTCACTGTGAGCACTGCTGATGCCAAGCTCACCCTGCCATTGAGCACTACGGCGAAATCCGCGGCACCTACCAGTGTGACGGCGCAATCGAAGCCGGTCCGTGGCGGTGGCGATGTCACCGTGGCGTGGAAGTCGCCGGAAGGCAATGACTCGCTGCTAACCGTGGACGGCTATGAAATCCAAGCGGTGCCTGCGCAGGTGGGAACCGATGCGAAGAGCTACTCGACAAAGGTATCTGGCACGGATGCGACGACCGGTGTGATTAGTGGTGTTCCCGCTGGCGATTACACAGTGCGTGTGCGTGCGCTGACCGGCGAATCCGCATCGGACTGGTCGGATTCCGCGTCGGTGATGGTGACGGCCGCTCCGGAAAGGCCTGAACCCGGCACGAACGGGGCCGGTCCCGTGACAGGCACGGCCCGACCGGTCTCCGGCAATAACGGCTCGTCCGATCGGAACCCGCTCTCCAACACCGGATCGGCGATTCTGGCGGTGGTCATCGTGGCGGTGGTCGCGTGCGCGGCCGGCGTCACCGTGATGGTCATCCGCCGTCGCCACCGCCAGTGATTGCGTGACGCGCATGCGCCTTGCGCTGGGCGACTGACGGCAATACCAGTTGCCGCGCAAGAAATCCCGGGAATCCACGTCGATTTCCGGGATTTCTTGCGTTGAGACCGTCTCAGTGCAAAGATTCCCGGACAATAACGCTGTCGTCCCGGATTTCTTGCGCTGAGTCGTGGTGGGTGCACATATTCCCGGACATGGCTGATGATTTCCGGGATTCTTTGCGCCGCGGTTCGTTGGGCCGCGCCAAGATCCGCAGTGTCCGAACCTTCTGGCGCTCGTATAACCCGCCTCTATGACGACACATATGTTTTTGTTGTTGGACAGCAACGCGGCTGATGGTGTTTACTGCCGGGTACGGGGAAAACGAGAGGAAGGAGAAGCGCGGGGCGGTCGTGTCCCGCGCGAAACATCATATGACCGCATCATCCACAACAGCATCGTCGATCGGATTATCGACCACGGCGACATCATCGACGGCAACAGCATCGTCATCATCATCCGCGACGTCATCATCCGCGACGTCATCCGCCCCGACATCGCCCGCGACGGCGGTCGCAACCGCAGCAACAACCTTAACGGCTACCACGCGACGCAGCGGAACCACGCGACTGCGCAAGGCGGCGGCGCTCGCGCTCGCCGCCGCGCTGTCGCTGTCCACCGCGGCGATCGTCACGCCGGCGTCGTATGCGACGCAACAGAACGCGAACGCCGTCACGGCCAGTGCGGCGGCAACCGCAACCAACACCACCAATGCCGCGCCGTTCGACGCTACTGAGCGCGCTGCTCGACGGCATCGACGACGACTACATGCTGAAGAACGTGCAGTACGTGCACGACAACATCGGTCCGCGCGTCGCCGGAACGCCGGCGGACGAGGCGAGCGCCGACTACTTCGCGAACGACTTCAAGGAACTCGGCTACGGACCGTTCTCGCAGGCGACCGCGGCGGACGGGACCGACGACTACTTCGACACTTTCGCCAACGACCGCGTCAACAGCCGCATCGGCGCATCCGTCACCATCGACGGACGCGAGTACACGGCGCTCGCGCCGGGCTGGGCGGACGACAGCGTGTACAAGGGCTACGAGACGCCCACCGTCACCGGCGACACCGTCTACTACGCGGACGTGGACGACGCCGTCGCCGCGAACGCGAACGACATCGCCGGGAAGATCGTGCTGACCAACCGCAAGACCTACGACCAGTGGGACCGCAACAGCACCGCCTACGCGGACGTGGCCCGCGCGCTGCAGGCCAAAGGCGCGAAGGCCGTCGTGTTCTTCCACAGCAAGTACACGGTCAACGAGGACGGCGGCACCTCCGCCGAGCGGCCGTTCCCCGCACCCAAGACCGGCGGCGACATCACCATCCCGGTGATCCTCGCCTCCTACCTCGACGGGCGGCAGATCGTGAAGAAGCTCGGCGCGGCCGGCAGCGGCGCGGCCGACGGCAAGCCGCAGAGTGTGCAGGCGACGGTCGTCAACCGCCGCAACACGAACACGAGCAACATCCTCGCCGTCAAGAAGGCCGCGCAGCCGTCCGACAAATACGTGATCGTCGGCGCGCACCGCGACAGCGTGTTCGGCGCGGAAGGCGCGAACGACAACCTGTCCGGCACAGTCAACGTGCTCGCCATCGCCAAGGCGCTGAAGAACATTCCCACGAACGTGAACGTCGTGTTCGCGCTCTGGGCCGCGGAGGAGGACGGGCTCGTCGGCTCCGCGCACTTCTACAGCAGCTTCCTGTACCCGAACGACTGGGGCAAACAGCATGTAATCGCCTACTACAACATGGACATGGCCGCCACCTCGCAGACGCGCAACAGCGTGCTCACCGTGCACACGCCCTACCGTGACGCCGACGGCAAGCCGCAGCAGAGCGTCGCCGGCGACGTGGCCGAACGCCAGGCCGAACGCTACTGGGACTACACGGACGGCAAGTACGCGAAATGGTGGACCAAGGGCCCTGACGACACCGTCGACCTCCAGTACTTCGGCAGCTGCTCCGACCACGCGACCATCACCGGCGCGACGGGCGCGAACGGTACGCCCAAGCTCGGATTCGGCGAAGGCATCCCCAGCGTGTACATCTTCTGGGGCGACCGCATCGGCGACGGGCGCAACGACGTCACCGAGCAGAACTACCACGTGATCGGCGACATCTACCAGTGGCCCTCGGACGAGGACCGGTTCACCGTCGTCAGCGACGACCACCCGTTCACCGGCAACTACAGCATCGAACGCGCCACGATTCTCGCCAGCGTGTTCGCGCTCTCCGTGTACAACACGGCCGCCGCGCCCGTGCAGGGCCTCGAGAACGGCAAGACCTACACCGGCGACACGACGTTCCACGTGGCCTACAACTACCGTAACGACGTGAAGGTCGACGGCAAACCGGCCTCCGTGGATGAGAACGGCGACGTCACCCTCGCCGCCGACGACGCCGACCACACGGTGAGCGTCGTCGACATGTTCGGCGAATCCGCCACGTACAACGCGCATGTGGCGAAGGGGGATAACGGGAATGGTGATGGTGCCGGTAACGCGGGGGCCGGGAATAACGCCGGTTCCGGCTCTGCCGCCGGGAACGCCAATGCCGGGAATGCCAACGCGGCCGGACAGGGATCCGCGCAGGCGTCCGGTTCCGGAGACCGGAACGGCAATGGCCTGTCGAACACCGGTTCCGCTGTCGCCGGACCACTCGCCGTGGCCGCCGTGCTGCTGATCGCCGCTGTCGGCCTGCTTCGCGTGCGCGGCGTGCGCGACGGATACGCGGGATCCGACGGGAAGCGGGAGTAGCTTTCCGGGGACGATTCTGGGGCGGCTGCCCCTGGAAGCGGCCCCAGAAACTGCCTTGCGGCGTTCCAACGTGTCTCAGGGGCGGGAATCGAGTATCGACCTCCCACCCCTGAGACGTTTGTGTATGGTTCCGCGGCTTATGTGCATGGTTTGAGGTCGAACGTGCAGGGTTTTCGGCCCAACGTGCATGATTTTCGATGCAACGTGCAGTCCCTGAGCCGTAATGTGCGTACACAGGTGCCGAAGAAGACGCGTGAGCCCGATGCCGACGATGTGGGGAGCCTTGGAATTCCAAGGCTCCCCACATCGCGGTTTGGTCGGTTTCGCTTGCTCTTCACGGGGTGCCCCTACACGTTGTGCCCTCGATTCCACACGCTGGGGGCGCGACTTTACAGATTGCACCTTCAACCGTGCAGGAAAGCCGTCGAACCATACACATCACGTGCCGGACCATACACATTGCACCCATCGTCATCGTCATCGCTTGGCGAGAACCATCGGAGTGGAAGGAAGTACGGGCCCATTACCCCGTGCCGTGCGACGACCTCACTTATCCCAGCCCATGCACTTGCGGGCGAGACCGAAGTCGACGGCCTCCAGGTGTGACGCCTCGCTACTCGCAGGCTACGCCGTCGCGGTCGCGGTCGAGCTTGGTGGAGTAGCCGGGCTGGCCCTGGTAGAGCGGGGCCTTGCCGGCGGCGCGCACGGCCGAGCAGTTCGGGTAGTAGACGTTCGCGTCCTGCTGGGCTTGCTGCTGCGCTTGGGCTTGGGCCTGCGCCTGCGCTTCGGCTTGACGCTGCGCCTCCTCCGCGGCCTTGCGTTGGGCCTCCTCAGCCGCGGCCTTGGCGGCCGCCTCCTCTTCCGCCTTGCGCTGCGCTTCCGCCGCTGCCGCATCGGCCGCCGCCTGCGCCTCGTCGTTCAGCGGCACGGTCTGCGTCGGGCAGGTGACGAGCACCTTCGTCATCGCCTTGCGTTCCGCTTTGGTGACCCACAGCGAGTACTTCGCCTTCACGCCGATCTGGCGCGCCACGTACTCGCAACGGAACGACTTGTTCTTCGGCAGCCAGGTGGCCGCGTCGCCGTCGCTCTTCTTCTGGTTCGACGGGCCGTCGACCGCGAGCAGGTTGTACGGGTCGTTGGCGAGATTCCTGCGCTGCGACTTGGACAGCTTCTGCGCGCCCTTCTGCCATGCGTCGGACAGGGCGACCACATGGTCGATCTGCACGGCGCTGCTCGTCTTGTTGCCGCGCTTGAAGCTGATCGTCTTGCCCGTGTACGGGTCGGCGAGTGTGCCCGACGTGACGATGCAGTCGTGGGTACCCGCCTTGAACGTCACGTCGGTCATGTCGCGTTTGAGGATGTCATTGCGCGTATCGCAGCCGTTGTGGTCGACGTCCGCCCACGCCGCGCCGAACTGCGTGCGCGCGTATCCGGTCTTCGGCGCGCGTCCCTTGGTCTTGAGCGTCGTCAGCACCTCGGTCGCGGCCTTGCCCTCGAAGTCGGTGGTCGCGGCGAACGCCGGTGCCGGCGCGACCAGCATCGTCGCCGCCATCGCGATCGTCGCCGCCGCGGCGAGCGCCGTCGCGAATATGTCTGTTCCATGACGATGGATTCCGAACATGATGATTCCTTCCTTTCTCTCTGAATCGCGTCGACGCAGGCTACGTGTGCGGGATGATCTGCCGCTTTGCATGGTGCCGTCACGCTGTGCCGCGCCGATGCGGTCGAACCGGATTCCGGTCCGGCACGGTTTGTCGCATGAGTCATTATGCACGGTTCGGGAGGATTTGCGAAATGCTCACGAACCGTGATGCCGAGATTGGCCACTTGGGGGACGATTCACGGTTAAGTGTCGAAAAATGTCGTCTGCGACATTTTTATCCACCAAAAATGCGTTCCACGACATTTTTCGGCACTTAAGCCGTTCCCGGATATCTGATGCGGCGCGATTGCGGCTGTGCAATGTCGCGGCTGTGCCGGTGCATCAGAGTTGTGGCGGACCCGTCTTTCAGCGGCGTCCGTCGTAGATCTGATCGACCTGCGGCATGATGCGTCGCACGAATTCCGCCATCCGCGGCACGGAGAACGCGACCTGTCCGTATCCGGACGCGTAGATGAGGCCGAGTTCGATGAGCGAGGCGCGGGCGCTTGCCGCCGAGCCCTCATTGGCGAACCGCTTCTTCACATCCGCGGTGCGCACCGGACCATCCGACAGATCCGCCATGATGCGCAGGTAGGCGCGCCCGTTCTCCGTGGCGCGCAGCCATCGGGCCATGTACAAGCCGTGATCGAGCATGTCCAATGCCTCCGGCTCGCCCTGCTCCACCGCCGTGACGTTGATTGGATTAGTGGTCGAGGCGTTCCATGTGGCCGCACCGTACGCCTGGATGAAATACGGATAGCCCTGCGACAGTGCCTCCAGCTTGTCGAGGGCCGCGTCGTCGAACGGGCGTCCCGTTTTCTTCGCCGGGGTCTGGAAGCCCTCGCGGGTCGCCGTGCTGTCCAGCTTGTCGATTTCCCGATAGTCGAACAGGCGCTCCGCATACGAGCGTGCCTTGGATAGAACGCCGGGCAGGTCCGGCAGTCCGGCGCCGATGATGTAGAAGGGGAGTCCGCGCTGCCCCATCTCGTGCTGGATGGTGATGAGATCGCTCAGCGGCGTCTTGTGCATCTCCTGCATCTCGTCGATGAACAGGTACAGACCTGAGTTGTCGCTCTTGAGCTCTTTGCAGATGCCTTCGATGAGCAGTTGGAGCCGGTACGATTCGGTGCGGAAATCGGGCTTGCCGTTCAGTTCCGCGGAGGCTTTGACTCCCATGAAATCGAAGGATACCGATTCCACGTTGGAGAAGACCTTGGCCACGCGCTCGCGGATGTCGGTTTTGCCGATGCGCGCTATCGCCAAGGGGATTTCGTGAAACAGGGCGTCATACGTCGTGGCGGCGTTGGCGCTCGCCTCGATCTTGAGGGTCGCCATGTGGCGTTGGTCGGCGATGTCGCGCATGTGCATCAGCAGCACGGTCTTGCCGATGCCGCGTAAACCGTACAGCATGACGCCGCGGTTGAGGAGTTGCAGCTTCGTCCGCGCCGCCATCCTATCGATGAGGGCGATTTCGTGTTCGCGCCCTACCAAGGCGGGCGGTTGCAGTCCTGCACCCGGCATAAACGGGTTCAACGCCTGCAGCGGTGTCGTCATGTCGCCCATACGCCCTCCAGATAAGTTCAGATAACCTCAGATATCTTCAATATAGTCAGATAAACCGGATAATTTCAGATAAGTTTTGTGATGTGAGTGGGACGGAATCGGACTTTGTTTTGGCCGATACCGAAGGCCGGTATCCTGAGGGGTATGAATTCCGAATCCATCGCGCAGATCCGAGACGAGGCCGCGGCGTCGCTGGTTCCCGAGCGGCAGCAGCAGTGGGAGCAGTTTCTGACGCCCATGCCCGTCGCCGAGCAGGCGGTGGGATTGTTCACGGGATCCGATGAGCCGCAGCAGATTCTCGACCTCGGGTCGGGTTCCGGCATTCTGGGTGCGGTCACGGCGAAACGGTTCGCGGATGGCGCCAGCGTGCTCGCCATTGAGCGGGATGTCGCGTTGGCACAGGCTTCCGAAACGTCGTTGCGTCAGGTGTGCGACGATGTCACGGTTCTCAACGATTCGGTCTTCGACGTCGCGCTGGAGCCTCGCTTCAGCCGGGTGATTCTCAATCCGCCGTACAAGAAGATCGCTCCGACCGTCATCGCGACGAACAGCGGCGACGTCAAGGTGACGAATCTGTATACGGCGTTCCTGGTCATTGCGATTCAGGCGCTTGCCGCGGGAGGCGAGTGCGTGGCGATCATTCCCCGATCGTGGATGAACGGCGACTATTTCAAGGATTTCCGCAAGTGGATGCTGCGTGAATGCAGTCTGGACGCGATGGTCGTGTATGGCTCGCGGCAGGAGCATTTCAAGGATATGGGCATTCTGCAGGAGATCATGCTGCTGAAGGTGTCGAAGCGCTCGCAGGTGAAGAAGGTCACCGTGTTTCCCGACGCATCGCCGGCGACGCCGCTGGAACGGCAGTCGCAGGAGATGGTCGCGCTTCGTGCGCTCAGCATGGGGCGTGACCGTATCCTGCGCATCCAACGGCAGGATGCGCGTCTTGCCGGGTTCAAGACGCTGGCCGATGAGGGATTGTGGGTGTCTACCGGCAAGCTGGTGTGGTTCCGGAACCGTGATGTGTTGTCGGATGACGAGGTGGTCGGCGGGCATCCGTTGTACTGGTCGGACAATCAGGATGGTCTGCGTATGGAGCATCCGGTCGAGTGCGACCGTGCGCAGTGGGTGACCGGTGCTGCCGACGATCGGCATGTTGTGCTGCCTGCGGGTGGCTACTGCATGGTGAACCGGTTCTCCGCGAAGGAGCAACGGCACCGCATTTACGCGTCGTATCTCAACAGCGATGTGGATTTCGTGGCGGACAACAAGCTCAATTACGTGCATCAGGGGACGTCGCGCAAGACGATTCCACTGGATGATGCGGTCGCGCGTGGGCTGACGTTGTGGCTGTCGTCGTCGATTGTCGACGAATGGTATCGGCAGGTGTCCGGCAGCACGCAGGTCAACGCTACGGATCTGAGGCAGATGCCGTGCCCGTCGAAGCAACAGCTCGCCGTGTTGGCTGGTATGCTGTCAGTCAACGATGCACCGGACCAGAGTCTCGTCGACGAGACGATT
This sequence comes from Bifidobacterium sp. LH_426, assembly GCF_056356875.1. Lineage (NCBI taxonomy): Bacteria > Bacillati > Actinomycetota > Actinomycetes > Bifidobacteriales > Bifidobacteriaceae > Bifidobacterium > Bifidobacterium sp. LH_426. The sequence continues at coordinate 41,471 of NZ_JBKEVB010000004.1, read as the reverse complement.
GGGGGACTGTTCGAATGGGCGAAGGCAAGCTGATTGACGAAGCCATGGAGCTGCTGCGCCGATTCGAACTCGGCGACCAGCAGCTCAACAGGCGGAGCGCGATGATTCTGCTCGCACTGCTGCAACTCAGGGACGGGGATTCTTGGGATAAGGCCGAGAACCCGATGTTGGGCACTCGCGCGATTATGGATTGGATTCGTGATGAGTTCGGTGTCGCCTATAAGCCGAACACGCGTGAGACCGTCCGACGATTCTCACTGCACCAGTTCGTCATCGCGGGACTCGTGGAGGAGAACGCCGATCAGCCGAATAGGCCGATCAACTCACCGAAGTGGAACTACCGGGTGACCGATGATGCGCTGAAGGTGATTCGCAAATATGGTACGGAGCGGTTCTCTTCCGAGCTTGATGTGTTCCTGGCCGCCCACACGTCATACCAGTCGCTCGCCGAGGAGCGACGGCATATGCCGAAGACTCCGGTGACGCTGCCTTCCGGCCGTGATATCCGTCTGTCCTCGCAAGGGCAGTCCACGCTCATCAAGGCGATGGTGGAGGAGATGCTGCCGCGGTTCGCGCCGGGATGTCAGGTCGCGTTCATCGATGACACCGACCACCAGCATGGTGTTGTGGATACCTCGTTGATGGATGAGTTGGGTATTACACTTCGGGCGCGCGAGAAGGCACCGGACGTGATCGCGTGGGATGCCGAACGCGGATGGCTGTTCCTGATGGAGGCGGCCAGCACGCACGGCCCCGTGGATGTGACCCGCAAAGTCGAGTTGCATGACCTGTTCGCCGACCAATGGGACAAGGTGGTGCTGGTCTCCTGCTTCCCGAACCGTTCGGTCATGCAACGCTACTGCGCGCAGCTCGCATGGGAAACCGAAGTCTGGTGCGCCGACACCCCCGACCACATGATCCACCTCAACGGCTCCAGATTCATGGGGCCGTATGGCTCCTTTTAAGAGCGACTTTGTTTTTTCGTGAGGAAAAAGGTTTTGGGATTAGAAAGAGAGAATCAAAATGAAGATTGAAAGCATGTCTGTTTCGAATTATAGGTCAATTGGGAAACAGACTACATTTAAAATTGGTAATATGACTACGCTTGTTGGTCCCAATAATGAAGGTAAGACGAACCTTATTAGAGCGCTTGTCGTTGGTATGAATTTAATACGACTGAGGGCAAATTACTCAAATTCCGATTGGAGTAAATCGGTATATTCCCCATGGAAGAGGTATAATTTTTCGCATCAATCTTTGAGGGATGAAGGGTATGACTGGGAATATGATTTCCCGCTCTCAAAGCAAAAAAATAAAAGCGGAATGACGCGCATTAGGGTGACATTTAGCTTGAATGAAACTGAAGTTGATGAATTTGTTCAATCGACTGGGATTCGGACGAATGGCACCTTGCCAATCCAAATTGACCTAAGGCGGGATTCGGCCACTCTTAGTATTGTAAAACAAGGTAATAGTAAACGGAACTATGAGAATAAGGCTCAAAGCATAGCTAAATTCATTTCCGGAAAGATAAATGTGATATATGTTCCTGCGGTTAGGACGGAAGAACAGGCGCGTAGATTACTGAATAATTTGCTATCGATAAAAATGAGGTCATTGTTTGATGATCCTCAATATAATAAACTAATTGAAGAGATTAATGATAAAAGACGTGCTATTATTGAAGAAATAGAAAGTACTATTCGGGGCTCGGTTAGTGAGTATATGACCTCGGTGAGTCGAGTCCATATATCAACCGATCGTTTGGAGTCATTTTCCAGTCGTGTTCTAGATGTCTCTATTGATGATGGTTTTTTAACTCCTCTTGGCCAAAAGGGTGACGGCATTAAAAGTTTGTTCACGCTTGCTTTAATGCAGGAGCTGTCTAAAGAAAAATCCTCTGCGCATAGTTATTTGTTGATAGTCGATGAGCCTGAGGCTCATTTGCACCCTAATGCAGTTCGTGAGTTGCAGAGAATCTTGGAAATTTTTTCGGAAACTCAACAGGTGTTGGTTGCGACTCATAATCCAATTATGGTTAATAGGGAAGATGTCTCTTCGAATGTTCTTGTTGCGAATAGTACAGCCAAGCCTGTGCAGAGATTGGCAAAAATTCGTGAATCCCTTGGAGTGCAGGTTTCCGATAATTTGTCGTCTGCTGAAATTGTGATTCTTGTTGAAGGGCCTTCTGATGTGCAAATTATTTCTAATGTTTTAAAAAAAAGGAGTACTTTATTTGCAAATCATCTTTTGCATCATAATATTGTGATTCAAGATGTTGGTGGAACTCATGGAATGATTAATGAGATTAAGCGCCAAAAAAGTAATATTTGTAGAATCATCTCCGTTCTGGATAACGATAATGCCGGTATACAGACGCGCGATAGGATTCTAGAAAGCGGCTTGCTTCCTGAAAGGGATGTGTTTATGATTGGCATCCATAGTGGTGGTGAAAATGAAATAGAAAATTCCATTAATCCAGATGTTTATTGTGGGTCTTTGCATGATGAATTTGGTAGAGATTTTTCTCCTAATCAATTCAGAAATCCGTCCATTAAATGGTCTAAGAAGTTTTCTGATTACTGTATTAGTCTCGGAATGGGAGATTCTGATGAAGATAGAATAGACAGAGCCAAGAAGATTGTTGCCGACTCTGTTATGCGCTATAATGGGGATCCGTTGATTGATGCCGCGAGGCCACTTTTTGATGCATTATTGCAAGTTATCTTCCCTAATAGGTCTTAATTGTTTCTTAAATGAAACATCCTGTTTTCACTAACGGAATATACTTTCTTTGTTTCTTTGCATTGGTATGACGAGGGGAGCCTGATGAGACTTACACCACGGGAGACGGATAAGCTGATGCTGTACTTGGCGGGGCAGCTCGCCAAGGACCGCAAGGCTCGGGGCGTCAAGCTGAACTATGTGGAGGCGATTGCGCTGATCTCCTCCGAGTGCGTGGAACGGGCGCGCGAAGGCGCGACAGTCGCCGAACTCATGCAGTACGGGCGCACGCTGCTTAAGCCCGAGGACGTGATGGACGGCGTGGCCGAGATGCTCGAAGTCGTCGAGGTCGAGGCCACGTTCCCCGACGGCACGAAGCTCGTGTCCATCCACAACCCCATCGAATCGACCGAAAAGCTCGTGCCCGGCGAATACCTGCTCGCCGACGGCGACCTCACCATCAACGAAGGCAAGGACGCCATCGAACTCGACGTGGTCAACACCGCCGACCGACCTATCCAGATCGGCTCCCACTTCCACTTCTTCGAAGTCAACAAGTACCTCAAGTTCGACCGCAAGGCCGCGTACGGCAAGCGCCTCGACATCGCCGCCGGCACCGCCGTGCGCTTCGAACCGGGCGAATCGCACCGCGTGCGGCTCATCGACATCGGCGGCACGCGTGAGATCCACGGATTCAGCGCGCTCGTCGACGGCAAGCTCGACGACCCGATCGTGAAGGAAGCGGCGTTCAGGAAGGCGAAGGAGGAGGGGTTCCTGGGGGCTTGAGGACCCCCTCAGTCCGCCGGAGGCGGACAGCTCCCCTGACAAGGGGAGCCGGGAATTACACCCCGACAGGGGAGGGCACAGGACTACCCCTCAGTCGGCTTTGCCGACAGTTCCTCTGGCAAGGGGAGCCGGAATAAGAGACTTAAGGATTTGATATGAGCAGGATCATTACTCGTAAGGATTATGCGGGGATGTTCGGGCCGACCACGGGGGACCGCGTGCGACTCGGCGACACCAGCCTCGTCATCGAAGTGGAGAAGGACTACACGCACTACGGCGACGAACTGAAGTTCGGCGGCGGCAAATCGTTCCGCGACGGCATGGGCCAATCCTCCGTCCAACTCGATGCCGAATCGCCCGACACGGTCATCACCAACGCGCTCATCGTCGACTGGACCGGCATCTACAAAGCCGACATCGGCATCAAAAACGGCAAAATCAGCGCCATCGGCAAAGCCGGCAACCCGCAGACCATGACCGGCGTCACGCCCGGACTCGAAGTCGGCTCCGGCACCGAAGCCATCGCCGGCGAAGGCCTCATCATCACCGCGGGCGGCCTCGACACGCACATCCACTTCATCTCGCCGCAACAGGTGCGCACCGCACTCGCCGGCGGCGTCACCACGATGATCGGCGGCGGCACCGGCCCGGCCGACGGCACCAACGCGACCACCTGCAACCCGGGCGCGTTCCACCTCGCCCGCATGATCGAGGCGGCCGAAGCGCTGCCCGTCAACATCGCCTACCTCGGCAAAGGCAACGACTCCAGTCCCGAACCGCTACGCGAACAGATCCGCGCCGGCGCGGCCGGACTCAAGATCCACGAGGACTGGGGCTCCACGCCCGCCGTGATCGACACGTGCCTCGGCGTCGCCGACGAAACCGACACGCAGGTCGCCATCCACACGGACACGCTCAACGAGGGCGGCTGCGTGGAGGACACGATCGCCGCGTTCAAAGGCCGCACCATCCACACGTACCATACGGAAGGCGCGGGCGGCGGCCACGCGCCGGACATCATCCGCGCGGCCGGATTCCCGAACGTCCTGCCGAGCTCCACGAACCCGACCATGCCGTACACGCGCAACACGATCGACGAGCATCTCGACATGATGATGGTCTGCCACCATCTCGACCGCAACGTGCCCGAGGACATCTCGTTCGCCGACTCGCGCATCCGTCCCGAGACCATCGGCGCCGAGGACGTGCTGCACGACATGGGCATCATCTCCATGATGAGCTCCGACTCGCAGGCCATGGGCCGCGTGGGCGAGGTCATCACGCGCACCATCCAGACCGCCGACAAGATGAAGAAGCAGCGCGGCCCGCTCCCCGAGGACGAGCACGACAACAACCGCAACGACAACTTCCGCGTCAAGCGCTACGTGAGCAAGTTCACCATCAACCCGGCCATCACGCACGGCGTCTCCGACTACGTCGGCTCCGTCGAAGTCGGCAAGATGGCGGACCTCGTGCTGTGGCAGCCGTCCATGTTCGGCGCGAAGCCGGAGATGGTCATCAAGGGCGGCTCCATCGCCTACTCGCGCATGGGCGACGCGAACGCGTCCATCCCCACGCCGGAACCCGTCTACTACCGCGACATGTTCGGTGCGCTCGGCCGCGCGCTCGGCTCGTCGTGCGCGACCTTCGTCTCGCAGGCCGCCATCGACGACGACATCAAGGGCAAGCTCAACCTGCAGCGCCAGGTCCTGCCCGTGCACGGATGCCGCACGCCCGGCAAGAAGGACCTCAAGTTCAACGACGTCCTCGCCGACATCCAGGTCAACCCGGAGACCTTCCAGGTGACGGTCGACGGCGAGCTCGTGCACTCGGATCCCGCGTACGAGCTGCCGTTGACGCAGCGGTACTTCCTGTTCTAGGGGATTCCGGGGTTTCTCTTCCGGGGTTTCTCGGGGAGGGATGGTGCGGATGTTGCGTTCCGGCTATCTCTCCCCCAGTCCGCTGCGCGGACAGCCCCCTCGTCAGAGGGGGCCGGATGCGGGGCTTGCGTTAGAGCGGGCTGAGGTGATGGTTCCTCAGTCAGTACCCCCTCAGTCCGCTGCGCGGACAGCTCCCCCTAGAAGGGGGAGCAGAATGTTAAGGAGTCGCGAGTATGCCGGCGGGTGCCTTGGCTCGCTCCCCCTTTGAAAGGGGGAGCAGAGGCGGGTTAGGATTCGGTGGCCATGGCGGCGATGTCTTGGATGAGGTCGAAGGCGTCGTCGCCGCGTTTGGTGAGGACTCGGACGCAGACGCCGTCGATCGCGCGGCTTGCGCCCAGCTCGCCGGCGAAGCCGATCGCGTCGGCGTGCGCGCGGATACGGTCGATCAGCGCGTCCTCGGCGGCAATGCGCGCCGTCTCGACGCGCTCGCGGACCGCGTCGGGCGACATGTCAACGTCGTCGTCGGCCGCGTTCGGATCAGCCGGGTCGAGTTCGGGGAGGTGGACGTAGAGGACGCCGCAGTGGGTGAACTCGCGCCACATGCCCATCTCCGTGTAGTCGAACGACTCCGGTTCCAGCAACATGCGGTCGGCGAACGCGAGACGCGACTGCGGACCGTCCGATTTGCGTGGACGGCCGGGATGGGAACGCGCCGCGGCGAACGCTTTGGTCACGGCGGCGGGTTCGTCGACGATGACTCGTAGGCGGTTCGTGAAGCGGCGCATCGCCCAGCGTTCGTCCATGCCGACGCGGCCGCACGTGACCACGTCGCCGTAGACGAACGTCGATTCGGCGGAGATGCGCGCCGTGGTGAGGTTCTCGAACGTGCTGTTGCGGAACGGGATGACCGGGAACGGGAGGAACACGGCCTTCGCGTCGCCGCGGGCCGTCAGGTCGATGGTGCGCGCCGCCATGCCGTCGGACGTGTCGAGCACCTTCTCGTAGCTCTGCGTCCTGATCGTCGAATCCGTGCCGGGGGCGAAATCGATGGCGATATGCGCCTCGTCACCCTTGAGGAAGCCGGGGGAGGCGAGCATCACGATGAAATCCGAATGACGGCCGTTCGTGAACGGCGTCATCAGCTTGAACGGGGCCTCGAAATACACGTCGTCGATCTTCGTGCGCCCATGGCGGAACGCGGTGGTCAAACGGAACGTGCTGCTTCCCATGGACGGGCCTTTCTGCGTGGCGGCGGCGAAACAGGTTCATTATGCCGCGCATCGGGCAACGCAATGTTTCGATGCGGGCGGGCCGGCCGCGCGGTACGGGGCGGTACGGGGATGCGGGCACACGGACGGGCGGTTGCATGGTGTGTGGGCGGTGGTGTCGCGCGTGGTGCCGGCGTGGTGTACAGTAGGGGAGTTGCATGTCGCGGCGTGTGCCCTTGGGCGGCCCGCGGATGCATGATTCTGGGTTCGTAGCTCAGTGGATAGAGCGTCTGTCTCCGGAACAGAAGGTCGAGGGTTCGAACCCCTTCGAGCCCACCCGGAAGCGAGGCCCCGCATCGTAGGATGCGGGGCCTTCGGCGTCTCCGGCCGGGAAGAGCGGCAGGGGGCATGGAAAGTCGTAGGGGACAGGTCCAAGTGAGTGGCCTGAATCTGCGGTGGACCTGGATCTGCATGGTTGGAGGGGAACCTGCATGGTTCAAGAGCGAACGTGCGTGGTTCGGCGACGTACCTGCGTGGTTCGGCGACATACCTGCATGAGACGAGGGCGAACCTGTACGGTGGGGTGCTGAAGAATGGGGCTTCATCGTGTCGGAGCCTTGGCAGGATTGTTGGAATATGGCCGATTCATTGTTCGTGATGGACGTCTGCGGCGGGTGCCTACTGAAGGGTGGTGTGCAGGTTCGGATAACAATCCTGCAGGTTCGTGCTCGAATCATGCAGGTTGGACGTCGAATCACGCAGGTTCGTCTTCGGACTTCGCAGGTTCGTACGTTAATCGGCATGTACTCACGGATGACGAGGCCTAGAGAATGACCCTGAATTTTCCCTGAGATAACCATGAGGAGGCCATGAAATCGTGCATGGCTCCCACTCGGCGGGCGCATAATGAATCCTGCTTCAACCAGCAGGAGGTGTGTGATGGGAAAGCAGGAATCGAGGAATCGCGGCGGGAACGACGTGACCCGTGGGGCTCGTGACACCCGTGACGTCCGTGGAACTCGTGATGTCCGTGAGGACATGGGTGGTGGAACGGTGACCCGAGTGGCCGCTGCCAAGGGATCGTCCGCCGTGGGCGAGCAGTCGCCGTCCGTGCCGTCCGCGGATCCCGCGGATCCCGCGGATTCCGCGTCGGCTCCCCATCATCGCTGGATCGCGCATCTCGTCATCCTGGCCATCGCGCTCGCGCTCGTCATCGGCGGTGCGGCCGCCGCGAACCTGCGTCGTCGCGAACGCGACGGACTGGACGGTTCCGGCGTCATCGCCGGCGTCGCGGGATTGTTCGGGCACGGGGCGTTCGACGGATTCGGCGTTGCGCCCACGGCCGATCCGTTCTCGCGGGACGCCGCCGGCACGCAGGCCGCCCGCGACTCGCGCGACATGTGGACGGTGCGGCCGCTCGCCATCGCTCATCGCGGCGACGATTCCGCACCCGAGAACTCGTTGCACGCGATCGCCAACGCGGGCGCGCGCGGCGCCGACTACGCCGAGATCGATATCCGTCTCGACGCGGACGGCACTCCCGTTGTCTTCCACGACCAACGCACCGGACGACTGTCCGCCGACGGGCGCGACGTGCCGGTCTCGTCCATGCCGACGCACGAACTGCAGCACATGCCGATGCGCCAGAACGGTGAGACCTTCCATATCCCCACGCTCGCGCAGGCGATCCTCACCGCGCAGCATACGAACGACCATCTCGGATTGCTGCTGCATCTCAAGACCGATGACCGCCATGCGCCGCGCGTCACCGAGGCGGTCGCACGGCAGATCGAACGCCACGACTTCGCGTCCCGCGTGATGCTCATGTCCACGGACGACACCGCCATCCGACTCGTCCATCGCGCGCACCCGAGCTGGCTGGTCGGCAAGTGCGTGAGCCCGGCCGGGCACGCCCGCATCGAATGGCCGCGTGGCGCGAGCTTCGTCGTCATGCGCGGCAACCGGCTCGACCCGCGTGTGGCCCGTCGCGCCGCACGGGACGATATGCCCGTCTACGCGGGCGTGAGCGGCGACTACCGCGAGGCGAACCGGTGCCTGAGGCTCGGGGCGAGTGGCGTGCTCGGCGACAGCGCGCGGCGGCTCGACCACGTGGTCGACCGCCACGCGGTGCGCATCGACGGGCGTGACATGGGCGACGGGGCTCGGGCCGGGGCGCGAGGCGACGCGGTGCCGTGGGCGCGGCCGATCGCATGACGATATGGCCGCGCGGCCGCTCGTGTGACCGTGTGACCGCATGACGGGCATCACGCACGGCGGCGACACGTGCGCTCACTACACTGCTGCGTAATCGCTCGTGCGGCATCGGGCGAGCAGGCAACCGAGAGGAGCACATCATGAGCGAAAAGATGGAAGCGGTCGCGACCTCCGAGGCGCCGGCGGCGCTGGGCGCGTACAGCCAGGCGGTCAAGGCCAACGGCTTCGTGTTCGTGTCCGGCCAGCTGGGCATCGACCCGGCCACCGGCGAGCTCGCGGGCGAGACCGCGGGCGAGCAGGCCGCGCAGGCGCTGAAGAACATCAAGCACATCCTCGACACGGCCGGTACCGGCATCGAGCATGTCGTGCGCGCCACCATCTACCTGAAGAACGTGGAGGACTTCAAGGAGGTGGACGCCCGCTATGCCGAGGTGTTCATCGGCTCCGTGAAGCCGGCGCGCGTCGCGTTCGGCGGCAACGACATCCCGAAGGGCGCGCTCGTCGAGATCGACGCGATCGCCGTGCTGTGATCGGCTGATCGCGCGTGTGATTCGAGGGATGCGTGCGGCGTCGCACGAATCGTGACGCGTAACGTGCATGCGTAGCGACGCATGGTCGGAGGCCCGTCCGGACGATGTTCCGGGCGGGTCTCCCGTCGTTTCGCCGGCTTGCGCGGCGGTCGGCGGCACTGTCACGTGTATCCGGTGATGACATGTCGATACGCGTGGAAAACCCAAGGATTCTCAGAAATCGCTAAGACAATTAGCGTTGTTATCACAACGTTCCCTAAAGTTCATCTCAGGTCGGCGTGGGAGCGCTAACGAAACCTAACGTGGGGAATATGCAATCTGCATATATGTATATGAGAAGAGCGGGCATCGCCGCTCTAGTAGCCGCGAGCTGCTTTGCACTGACCACCCCGGCGGCCTATGCGAATGACAACCCGTCGACCCAGCCTTCCGAAACCACCATCACGTCCACCGGACTCAAGCCCGGCCAGATCAAGCACGTGTGGACCATCATCCTCGAGAACAAGTCGTATGACGCCACGTTCACCGGACTGAACCAGAACAGCTACCTGTGGAAGGAACTCCCCGCCCAGGGCGCGCTGCTCACGAACTACTACGGCACCGGCCACTACAGCATGGACAACTACATCACGCTGGTCTCCGGCCAGGCCACGTCGAAGGACCTGCAGGAGGACTGCGGTGTCCGGAACTTCGACTTCGGCAAGAACTCCGACATCATCACCGAGCACACCGGCGACAAGCAGTTCGGCCAGTACGACAACTACGGCCAGGTGAAGTCCCCGGCCGGCCCGAACGCCAAGAACGGCGACAACGGCTGCACCCTGCCGAAGGACGCCCCGACGCTGTTCAACCAGCTCGACGCCGCGGGCAAGACCTGGAAGGGCTACGCGCAGGACCTGCGCAACCAGCCCGGCCGTGAGGACGGCCTCGGCGGCGCGCCCGGCACCCGCGAGAACGACCCGACCAACAACCCGAAGACCATGACGCCCTCGGCGACCGACAAGCAGAACGGCATCACTTCGTTCACCGGCGCCCAGGCCAACGACCAGTACGTCGCCAAGCACTTCCCGTTCCCGTGGTTCCACTCCATCATCGGCGACGACAACACCGGCAACGACTCGCTGACCAAGCCGGCCAACGGCGGCACGATGACCGACGAGAACCACATCGCCAACCTCGACGACGCCAACTACGGCCTCATCGCCGACCTGAAGAAGCCCGCCGACCAGGTTCCGGCGTTCAACTGGATCACGCCGAACAACTGCTCCGATGCGCATGACGCGGTCTGCAAGGGCAACAACATGTCCGGCCTGTTCGACGACAACCTCCAGCCCGACTACACGAAGCCGCTCAACACCGCGCCGAAGAACCACACCGGCGGCCTGTACGCGGCCGACCTGTGGCTGCGCTACTACGTCCCGCTCATCGAACGCTCCGACGCGTTCAAGGACGGCGGCCTGATCGACATCACGTTCGACGAGGCGAACCCGCCGTTCTACGGCATGTCGTTCAACAACGCCACCGATGACAGTGACGTCGCGAAGGACGCCGCCAAGAACGAGCGCTACCAGTACCAGGTCCCCACCATCAAGGACTTCCAGGAAGGCTACAAGCAGTACTCCGCCGGCACCTTCCCGCAGCCCGGCCCGATGGCCAAGAACTACATCCAGGCCGATCTCGCCGGCCAGAACATCAACGGCCAGAACGTCAACTGGGAGCCGGAAGGCCCGAACACCCCGCTCGCGCAGGACGCCAACGGCAACCAGCTCTACCCGGGCTCCGGCGACAACGGCTACATCACCCGTCCGCCGTCGTGCGACGATCCGCAGGACGCCGATCTGGTGAACGCCGACAAGAGCAACTGCGTGCCCGGTGCCAAGAACACGAGCTCCGGCTTCTCCGGCGCGGATGACCTCGACGTGAGCGCCCCCGCGGGCACCGACACCATCCAGGGTTCGGTGAACGTCACCGACATCGGCCGCAAGGTCACCGGCGAGGGCATCCCCGACGGCGCCTACGTCGGCTCCGTCGTGAACGAGGGCCCGAACACCGACGACTCCAAGCCGGTCGTGGACTCCTCCTTCAAGATCGTCGACCAGCAGGGCAACCCGCTGCAGACCACCGCGGCCGTGACCAAGGTCACGCTCTCCGCGCTCGGCATCCCGGGCCACCTCAACGAGGGCGAATCCCCGCTGTCCACCTTCGACGCGCAGGATGCCACCCCCGGCGGCGGCGCCACCGGCTCCGTGCTCATCTCCCCGCTCATCAAGCCCGGCACCGTGTCCACCACGAACTACAACCACTACTCGTGGCTGCGCACCATGGAGGACATCTTCCAGGTCTCTAAGGGCACCGATACGAAGCCGCTGACCGCCGGCTCCGTCAGCGGCGGTCTCGACGGCAAGGGCCACCTCGGCTTCGCCGCGCAGGACGGCCTCACCCCGTTCGGCACCGACGTGTTCACCAACGCCGCCTCCGACAACAGCGGCAACGGTGGCAACAACGGCAACAACAATGGCAATAACAACGGCAACAACGCCGGTAATCAGTCCGGTGCCGGCAACCAGTCCGGTCAGTCCGGTCAGAACGCCGGCAAGCACCAGAACGCGAACGCCGCCGCGCAGGCCGGAGCCAAGGGCAACGGCCTGTCGCGCACGGGCGCCGCGGTGGCCGGCATCGCCGGCGCCGTGGTGGTCCTGCTCGTCGTCGCGGGCGTGACGCTGGTCCTGCGCCGTCGCCACGGAACGCGATAAGGAGGCATGATGCGCAGCAAGACCAAGACATTGCGAATCGCGGCGATTCTCCTCAGCGTGGCCGCCATGACGGCCTCGCTGGCCGCCTGCGGAGGCAGCTCGTCGGCCTCGTCCCAGTCCGTGGCGGACAGCATCGGCTCGATGCCGAGCTACCTGCCCAAGACCGACGGCACGGTGAAGACCGTCCGCGGCACGACCGGCAATCCGGCGCTGTCCTACCCGGGCAGCCCGGTGCTCGTCAAGGTCGGTGATGGCGAGGTGCGCGTCGACATCGGCGGCCCCAGCTACCCGTCCACCGGCAAGACGAACGATTCGGCCGTCCCCGCCTCGTTCCCCGTCACGATCACCAATACCGCGGCGAAGGGCGGCAAGGCCGTCTCCCTCGACAAGGCCGTGTTCGACGTGCTCGACAACGCCGGCGCCACGCACGTGCTCATCCCGACGCCCGCCCTGCCCAAGAGCCTCGCTCCCGGGCAGAAGGTCAAGGTGACGCTCCGCACGACGACGCCCAGCGGCGAAGGCCTGCTGCGGTTCCGTCCCGACGGCGGCGATTCGGCCGCCGGCTGGGACTTCATCCTGGAGATCGACTGATCTCAATCGAGATCCAGTGAAGTCGACTGAAATCGACTGAAATCGACTGAAATCGACTGAAATCGACTGAATGATCGACCGAGGCCGGCCGGACTCCCCAATCGGGCGTCCGGCCGGCCTCGTCGTTCCGTCGGAGGCCGCGTTCCCCACGGTGCGGGCGTTGGTATCATACGGTAGTCGCCGCATGACGACTTGACACGGATGATATAAGGAGTCCCAGCATGGCCCACGCCGGCAATTCCGACGACACACAGGACAACGGCCTCGAACGCAAGATGGAGTCGCGCCACCTGACGATGATCTCGCTCGGCGGCGTGATCGGCACCGGCCTGTTCGTCTCGTCCGGCTACACGATCCACCAGGCCGGCCCGCTCGGCGCGATTCTCGCGTACGCGGTCGGCTCCGTGCTCGTCTACTGCGTGATGGTCTCGCTCGGCGAACTGTCCGTCGCGATGCCGTACGCGGGCAGCTTCCACATGTACGCGAAGCGCTTCATCGGCCCCGGCACCGCGTTCGTGATCGCCGTGCTCTACTGGCTCAACTGGGCGGTGGCGCTCGCCAGCGAGTTCACGGCGGCGGGCCTGCTCATGCAACGTTGGTTCCCGGACAGCCCCGCATGGGTGTGGTCGGCGGTGTTCATCGCCGTCGTGTTCGCGCTCAACATCCTGTCCGTACGCCTCTACGGCGAGGCGGAGTTCTGGTTCGCGTCGATCAAGGTGTTCGCGATCGTCGCGTTCATCGTGATCGGCCTGCTCGCGATCTTCGGCGCGATCCCGATCGCCGGCTACGCGCATGCGCCGCTGTTCGGCAACTTCACGGCCGACGGATGGTTCCCGAACGGTTTCGCGCCCGTGTTCTCCACGCTGCTCACCGTCGTGTTCGCGTTCTCCGGCACCGAGGTGGTGGGCGTCGCGGCCGGCGAGACGAAGGATCCTTCGCGCGCGATTCCGAAGGCCGTGCACACGACCGTGCTGCGCCTCGCGATCTTCTTCATCGGTTCGATCCTCGTGATGGCCGCGTTGATCCCGTGGCACAAGGCGGGCGTGGAGACCAGTCCGTTCGTGCTCGTGTTCCAGTCGATCGGCATGCCGTTCGCCGGCGACGTGATGAACTTCGTCGTGTTGACGGCGGTGCTGTCGGCCGCGAACTCCGGTCTGTATGTGTGCTCGCGCATGGTGTGGTCGCTCGCGAAGGAGCGTCTGATTCCGGCGCGGTTCGCGAAGACGAACTTCCGCGGCGTGCCCGTGTGGGCGGTGCTGTTCTCGATGGCGGGTTCGCTGCTCGCGCTACTGTCGTCCGTGGTCGCCGCGTCCACCGTGTATCTCGTGTTGGTCGCGGTCTCCGGCCTCGCGACGCTGGTCGTGTGGTTTTCGGTATGCGTGTGCCACCTGCGGTTCCGGCGTGAGTGGAAGGCGGGCGGCCATACGGCGGAGGAGCTCGGCTACCGTGCGCCGGGATTCCCGGTATTGCCGTGGATGGCGATCGTGATGTGCATCGGCGCGCTGGTGCTCGTCGTGCTCGACGAGACGCAGCGTTCGACGTTGTTCTATATGGTCCCGTTCGTCGCGCTGTGCTACGGCGGCTACCATCTGCTGGAACGTCGGCGCGGCAGCGCCACTGGTCGGTGACGTTGCGGTGTCGTGACGGTGCAGCGCAAGAATTCCCGGGAATAATCCGTATCGTCCGGGATTCCTTGCGCTGAGACGTGGTCAGTGCAAGAAATCCCGGGAATGTGGGTCGGCTTCCGGGATTTCTTGTGCTGGGAGACGGTCAGTACAAGAAATCCGGGATGACGGGGATGTTTTCCGGGATTTCTTGCGCCGGTCGGCTTGGGAGGGACGATGATGACGATGGACGGGGGGAACGTCGGCGCGGTCGGTATTCTTGGAAGAATGAATCCTGAAGCGTTGAGCGAACTCATTTCGCGTATTGCCCACGAGCTTGTCGCCGCCGGAAAGGCCGGACAGCTCACCGAAGACCTCATCCCGCCGGTCGCCAAATTCGCCGTCATGCGTCCGAAGGACCGCGCGCACGGCGACTGGGCGTCGAACGCCGCGATGCAGCTCGCCAAGAAGGCCGGCATGAAGCCGCGCGACCTGGCCGACCTGTTCGCCGCCGAACTCACCGCCGCCGACGGCATCGCCAAGGTGGAGGTCGCCGGCCCCGGCTTCATCAACATCACCCTCGACTCCGCGTCCGCCGCGGCCGTCGTCGACGCGGTGCTCGCCGCGCCGCGCACCGACGCCGGCGTCTCCGCGTTCGGCCGCAACGACCATCTCGGCGGCGAGACCCTGAACCTCGAGTTCGTCTCCGCCAACCCGACCGGCCCGATCCACATCGGCGGCACCCGCTGGGCCGCCACCGGCGATTCGATGGCCCGCGTGCTCGAAGCCAACGGCGCGAAGGTCGTGCGCGAATACTACTTCAACGACCACGGCGAGCAGATCAACCGCTTCGCCAAGTCCCTCGTCGCCGCCTGGGCGCACGACAACGATTTGGGCGCGCAGGGCTACCAGACCGAGACCCCGTTCGACGGCTACAAGGGCGCGTACATCGACGAGATCGCCCGTCGCGTCGAGGCCGAGGCCAAGGCCGACGGCGTCGATCTGACCGCGCTGGGCCACGAGGACCAGGGCCTCAACGCGGACGGCGAGCCGATCGGCGAATCCGATTCCGAGCTGCGCGAGGAGTTCCGCAAGCGCGCCGTGCCGATGATGTTCGACGAGATCCGCAAGTCGATGAAGGACTTCCACGTCGACTTCGACGTGTGGTTCCACGAGAACAGCCTCTACCAGGACGGCGAGGTGGAGCGCGCCATCGCCGAACTGCGAGGTCGCGGCGACATCTACGAGAAGAACGGCGCCACCTGGTTCGCGTCCACCAAGCACGGCGACGACAAGGACCGCGTCATCATCAAGTCCAACGGCGAATTCGCGTACTTCGCCGCCGACATCGCCTACTACTGGAACAAGCGCCACCGCGCGCAGGACCCGGCCGACGTGGCGATCTACATGCTCGGCGCCGACCACCACGGCTACATCGGCCGCATGATGGCCATGTGCGAGGCGTTCGGCGACAAGCCGGGCGAGAACATGCAGATCCTCATCGGACAGCTCGTCAACGTGCTCAAGGACGGCAAGGCCGTGCGCATGTCCAAGCGCGCCGGCAACGTCGTCACCATCGACGACCTCGTCGACGCGATCGGCGTGGACGCGTCCCGCTACTCGCTCGCGCGCACCGACTACAACTCGCCGGTCGACATCGACCTGAACCTGCTCGCCTCCCACTCGAACGACAACCCGATGTACTACGTGCAGTACGCGCACGCGCGCTCCTGCAACGTGGACCGCAACGCGGCCGCCGCGAACGTCACCACGGAAGGTGCCAACCTCGGCCTGCTCGACACCGAGGCGGACGGCGAGGTGCTCGCCGCGCTCGCCCAGTGGCCGGCCGTCGTCAAGGAGGCCGGCGACAAGCGCGCCCCGCACCGTGTGGCCCGCTACCTCGAGGACCTCGCCGCCACCTACCACAAGTGGTACAACGTGGAGCGCGTCGTGCCGATGGACCTGACCGGACTCGAGGAGCGCGGAAGCGAAGCCGAACGCGAGGCCCTGCGCATCGCCAAGGCCCCCGAACCGGCTCGCGCCGCCGCCCGACTCAAGCTCAACGACGCCGTCCAGGCGGTCATCGCCTCCGGCCTCGACCTGCTCGGCGTCTCCGCCCCGGACAAGATGTGATCGTTCCCCCCGGCTCCCCTTGACAGGGGAGCTGTCGGCATAGCCGACTGAGGGGTAGACGAAACCTAAGGAGATTCCATGCCCATCACACCGATCTGGCCGGCCGCCTCGGCCGTCGACCCTGAAACCGGCGCGCTCACCTTCCACGGGCGCACCGCCGAATCCCTGCTCGACGAGTTCGGATCGCCGCTCTACCTCATCGACACCGACGAGGTGCGCGACCGCGCCCGTTACTTCGTCAAGGCCGCCGCCGACGCGTTCCACACGTCCACCACGCACGTGAGCTTCGCTGGCAAGGCGTTCCTCTCCAAGGAGATCGTGCGCATCGTCACCGAAGCGGGCATGCTCGTCGACACCTGCTCGATGGGCGAGATGCGGATCGCGCTCGCCGCCGGCGCGCCCGGCCGCCGCCTCGTGCTCCACGGCAACAACAAGTCCGACGAGGAGATCGCGCTCGCCATCGAGGAAGGCTTCGCGAAGATCGTCGTCGACTCGCCCGACGAGCCGGCGCGCATCGCCGCCATCGCCGAAAAGCTCGGCAAGCGCGCCAAGGTGATGCTGCGCGTCACCGCCGGCATCCACGCGGGCGGCCACGAATACATCTCCACCGCGCACGAGGACCAGAAGTTCGGCGTGCCGCTGCTGCCCGCCGGCGCGGACGCGGGCGTGCTCGGCGTGCTCGACACGCTCGCCGCCGAACCGACCGCCGCGACCCCGGCCGCGACCAACGCGCGGCTCACGCAGCGAGACGGCGCGGCCGGCGGCGAACGCGAACTGCAGTACGACGTGAAATACCCGTACGACCTGAGCCACGAGCAGGTCTCCGAGACGGACAAGGCGCTCGCCGAGGCGATGAGCACCGTGGCCGACGGTCCGGCGCTCGCCGTGCTCAAGGACATCCTCCGTCATCAGGACACGCTCGAACTGGTCGGCATCCATTCGCACATCGGCTCGAACATCCACGATGCGGACGCGTTCATCCAGGCCGCCAAGCGCATGATGCTGCTGCGCAAGACGTTCTACGCGACCGACGCGTACACGCTGCCCGAAGTCGACCTGGGCGGCGGCTACTCCGTCGCGTACACGGACGGCGAGGATTCGATGGACGTGCGCCGCGAGCTCGCGCGCCTCGCCGAGGCGGTCACGGGTATCAACCGCGCGCTCGGCATGCCCGCGCCGGCGATCAGCTTCGAGCCGGGCCGTTGGATCGTCGCGCCCGCCGGCGTGACCCTCTACCGTGTCGGCACCATCAAGCCCGTGCACCTGAGCGACGCGAAGGACAAGGCGGGCGAGCCGATTACGGAACGTGTGTACGTGTCCGTCGACGGCGGCATGAGCGACAACATCCGCCCCGCCCTGTACGGCGCCGACTACACGGCCCGTCTCGCCAACCGCCGCGGATCCGACGAGGCGATGCTCGCGCGCGTCGTTGGCATGCACTGCGAGTCCGGCGACATCGTCGTGCACGAGGTGCGGTTGCCCGCCGACCTCAAGCGAGGGGACATCCTCGCCGTGCCGGTCACCGGCGCGTACGGCCGCACGATGGCGTCGAACTACAACCAGGCGCTGATCCCGGCGGTCGTGGGCGTGGGGGAGGACGGCGCGCACGTGATGCTGCGCCGCCAGACCATCGACGACCTGCTCGCGCTCGATGTGAGCGAGTGAGGCGGAGGGCGGTCGCCCGATACCCCCTCAGTCGCGCGAAGCGCGACAGCTCCCCCTGAGAGGGGGAGCCAAGCGAATATGAACGCGGAGCGCGACAGCTCCCCCTGAGAGGGGGAGCAGGGGATGGCGACCGAGGGGTTGCGTGTCGGAAAGAGGCCGTAGGATGGACGGGTAGACTCGCCGTCCATCAGAAGGGAATTTCCGTGGCTGACCAGAACGCAACCCCCATCCGCGTCGGACTGCTGGGTGCCGGCACCGTGGGCTCGCAGACCGCACGTCTCATCGTCGAGCAGAAGGACGAGCTCGCCGCCCGCATCGGCCGTCCCATCGAGCTGACCGGCGTCGCCTGCCTCGATCCGAAGGAGACCGAGCGGTTCCCGTGGATCGACCAGTCGATCGTCACCACCGACACGATGAGCGTCGCCACGAACTCCGACATCGTCATCGAGCTGATCGGCGGCACCACCGTGGCGCGCAAGTTCGTGCTCGCCGCCATCGAATCCGGCGCGTCCGTCGTGACCGCGAACAAGGCGCTGCTCGCCAAGTACGGCCCGGAGATCTACGCGGCTGCCGAGGCCAAGGGCGTCGACATCTACTTCGAGGCGGCCGTGGGCGGCGCGATCCCGTTCCTGCGCCCGCTGCGCGAATCCCTCGTCGGCGACAAGGTGACGAGCATGCTCGGCATCGTCAACGGCACCACCAACTACATCCTCGACGAGATGACCGTCAAGGGCCTCCAGTTCGACGACGTCCTCAAGGACGCGCAGGCCAAGGGCTACGCCGAGGCCGACCCGACCGGCGACATCGAAGGCTACGACGCCGCCAACAAGGCCGCCATCATGGCCACGCTCGGCTTCCACACCGCCGTCACCATCGACGACGTCTCCGTCGAGGGCATCACCAGAATCACCGCCGACGACATCGCCGCCGCCACCGCCGAGCACAAGGTCATCAAGCTGCTCGCCGTCGTCGAGAACGGCGAGGCCGGCGTCTCCGCGCGCGTCTACCCGGCGCTCATCCCCGAGACCCATCCGCTCGCCAGCGTGCACGGCTCCTTCAACGCGATCTTCGTCAAGGCCGAGGCCGCCGACGACCTCATGTTCTACGGCCGCGGCGCCGGCGGCGCGCCGACCGCCTCCGCCGTCGTCGGCGACGTCGTCACCGTCGCCCGCCACATCGCCGCCGGCTGCACTGGTCCGTCCATCCCGCTGTACAAGGACCTGAAGAAGGCGCCGATCAACGCGACGAAGGCCGCGTTCGCCGTGCGCTTCCTCATCCACGACAAGCCGGGCGTGCTGGCCGCCATCGCCACCGAGTTCGCCCGCAACGGCGTGTCGATCAACGGCGTCAACCAGGATCTCAAGCCGTCCCTCAAGGCCCCGGGCTATGACGGTGAGGTCCAGCAGCTGCGCCTCGTCACGCACGCGACCGACGAGATCACCCTGCGCGAGACCGTCAAGGCCGTCCAGGCCCTCGACTTCGTCACCGGCCAGCCGTCCATCCTGCGCGTCCTCGACTGATTCCCAGAGGAAACCATGAATCCCATCTGCAATCAGGTCACGGTGCGCGTGCCGGCGACCAGCGCCAACCTCGGCTCCGGTTTCGACACGGTCGGTCTCGCGCTCGACTACCACGATGAACTCACGTTCACGCTGAACGACGATCCGACCGACGGCGTCGCGCACGTCATCATCCACGGCGAAGGCGAGGACACGCTGCCGCGCGACGAGACGCATCTCGTCGTCTCCACGTTCCGCCGCGCCTGCGCCACGTTCGGTCTCGGCCGGCTCGGCTTCACGCTCGAGGCGACGAACAACATCCCGCAGGCGCGCGGCATGGGCTCGTCCGCCGAGGCGATCGTCGCCGGCATCGCCGCGGCCGCCGCGTTCGCGCAGCCCGGCGCGCTCAACCGTCCGGCCATCTTCGACATGGCCGCCCAGATCGAAGGCCACCCGGACAACGTGGCGCCCGCCGTGTTCGGCGGTCTCACCGTCTCCTGGGACTTCGAGACCGCGGAGGGCGTCGGCTCGGTCGCCATCCCCGGCGGCGACCCGCTGCACGGCGGCTTCCACACGGTCAACTATCCGGTCGACAAGGCGATCACCGCCGCCGTGTTCGTGCCCGACTACGAACTGTCCACCGAGAAGGCGCGTCAGGCGCTGCCCGGCGAACTGCCGTACAAGGACGCCGTGTACAACGTCTCGCGCGTGGGGCTCCTGCCCGCCGCGATGAACCCGTCCATGCTCGCCACGACCGGCGGGGCCGCCGAGGGGGAGGGCTCCGACGCCGGCCACGAGGCGAACGCGCTGCTGTTCACCGCCACGCAGGACAAGCTGCACCAGCCGTACCGCGGCGCGCTCATGCCGCCGTCGACCGAGCTGATCCGTCTGTTCCGTTCCAAGGGGTATGCGGCCGCCGTCTCCGGCGCCGGCCCGTGCGTGCTCGTCCTGCATTACGGCGACGCGCGTGAGGCCATCGACGAGATCGCCGCCGAACAGCTCGCCTCCGGGCATTGGCGCGTCCTCCACCTGCCCATCAACACCGCCGGCGTGGAGGTCGTGCGCCGGTAGTCTCTCCCTCCGTCGCGCTTCGCGCGCCACCTCCCTCGTCAGAGGGAGGCTTCCATGATGAGGCACGGCCGCCTCCCTCGTCAGAGGGAGGCTTGTATCGAAGGAGTTTTATGTCCATTCCGCTGATTCTCGCATCGAAGTCGAAGCCGCGCCGCGACGTGCTGTATGCGGCGGGCGTGTGTCCGACGATCCGCGTCTCGCACGTCGACGAGCCGGCCGCGCTCGAGGCGGCGGCCCGCGAATCCGGCGTCGCCGTCGACGATCTCACCATCGAACGTCGCGTGACGATCCTCGCCGGCGCGAAGGCCGAGGCCGTGCATCGCGCGTATCGCGACGTCGCGGCCACGGCGTCGGCCGCGACGGGCGAACGCGTCATCGCGTACCCGTTGCGTGCGGAGAGCGTGATCGCCGCCGACGCGCGTGCCGCGGCGGCCGGCGGCGATGGCGACGCCGCTGCCGTCGACCCCGCGACCATCGACTATTCGCGCGACGAGATCGCCACGACGCGTGATTTCTCCGGCGTGGACATGCCGACCATCACCGAGCCGATCTCCAACGTGATCGCGCTGCAGCCGGGATTGACGCGCTCGACCGTCGGACCACTAATCGTCGGCTGTGATTCGATGTTCCTGCTCGACGGCGAATGCTACGGCAAACCGCACAGCGTCGACGTGGCGCGCGAACGGCTGCGCCGCATGAGCGGCGCGACCGGTGAGCTGTGGACCGGACACTGCGTGATCGACTTCGCGACCGGACGCGTCGCGCGCGGCGCGAGCCACGCGACCGTGCGTTTCGGCGAGTTCACCGACCGCGACATCGAACGCTACATTGCGACCGGCGAGCCGCTGGAGGTCGCCGGATCGTTCACGCTCGAAGGATTCGGCGGCGCGTTCATCGACTCGATCGACGGCGACCCGCACGGCATCATCGGCATCAGCCTGCCGCTGCTTCGTCGTCTCGTCGGCGAGCTCGGCGTCGACTGGACGGACCTGTGGAACGTGGCGCGCGGCGAGGACCTGCCGGGCGTGCTCGACAAGGACGGCAACGAGATCCCGCCGAAGGAGAACGTGCACCAGCCGGGTGATGGCTGGGTGGACTGCGCGTGCGGCCGCAAGCATTGGGGCGTGAACGGCGCGTCCGGCGTGCTGCTCGCCCGCCGCGACAGGACGAGCGGCGAGGTGACGCACGTCGTCATGCAGCACCGCGCGACATGGTCGGCGGAAGGCGGCACGTGGGGCATCCCCGGCGGCGCGACCGCGGACGGCGAATCGCCGATTGAAGGCGCGCTGCGCGAAAGCTTCGAGGAGGCGAACATCACCCCGGAGGATATCGAGGTGGTCGGCTCCTACCGCGAGGACCACGGGCCGTGGGCGTACACCACCGTGTTCGCGTTCGAGAAGCCGGGGCACGAGGTGCATCCGCGCGCGAACGACGACGAAAGCATGGAGATCGCCTGGGTGCCGATCGACGAGGTGCCGGACCGGAAGCTCCTCACGGCGATGAGGACCGACTGGCCGCGCTTCGACGCACGGCTCAGGGCGCTGGCCGCGGACGCGGCGAATCGGGAGCGGTAGGCGCGGCACGTTGCGGTAGGCGCGTGCCCGCGACCGTCCGGACGCCGCCGGCGCGGCATCACTGCGCCGGCGGCACCGTGCTCTCGCGGGCGACGATGCTGGTCGGCAGGATGACGTGCGGCTCCGTCTCCCGCTCCTCGCGCGTGTCGACGATCATCCGCACCGCACGCCGCCCGATCTCATCGAACGGCTGGTGCACGCTGCTCAGCGACGGCATGAGGACATCCGCGGGAAAGATGTCATCGAAGCCCAATACCGACAGCTGGCCGGGCAGCGCGATGTGGTGCTCGCGCGCGGCGCGGTAGGTGCTCACCGCGGACAGGTCGTTGCAGCAGAAGATCGCGGTGGGGCGTTCGGGCAGCTCCAGCAGTTCGCAGGCCGCGCGGTAGCTGGTCTGGGCGGGGAAGTAGTCGCCCTGCCGCACGTAGTCGTCGGGAAGCGGCACGCCGGCCTGCCGCAGCGCCGCCTCGAAGCCGTTGAACCGCGCGGTCGCGGTCTGCAGGTTCTCCGGGCCGCGTATCGCGCCGATGCGCCGGTGGCCGAGCGACGTGAGATGACGCCCCGCCTGGTAGCCGGCGGTCCAGTTGTCGATCGCCACGCTCATCACGTCGTCGTCGACCATGTCGATCGGATCGATGACGACGATCGGGATGCCGCGCGAACGCAGCAGCGACTTCGCCAGATCGTTGAGCCCGCCCATCTGCTGCATGATGACGCCCTGGGGGTTGCGGTCGATGATGCCGCGGAAGCATTCCTCGGTGGCCTCGCCGTGGTTCGTCTGCGTGACGGTGATCGCGAGGCCCTCCTGCTGGGCCCAGTACGAGGCGTATTTGATGAGCTCCATCGTGCCGTTGTGCTCGATGTACTCCACGACGAGCTCGATGGTGGGGGAGAGCTTCGTGCTCACGAGCGGGCGCGAATACCCGTGGTCGCGCAGCACCTGCTCGACCTGGCGGCGCGTCTCGTCGGAGACGCCGGGCCTGCCGTTGATGACCTTCGAGACCGTGGACGGCGTGACCGGCGGCGTGCGGCGAAACGCGTCCGCTGCGAAAGGAACATCATGAACAGGACAGACGCCATGCCGCGCATCATCATCACCGCGGGCGGCCGCACGTACGAGACGCGGGCCGTGCTGTGGGACCTCGACGGCACGCTCGTCGACTCCGACCCGATGTGGGTGGAGGCCGAACGCCGGTGCGCCGAACGCCACGGCGTCGCATGGAGCGACGCGCTGAGCCGCGCGATGACCGCCGCGCCGCTGCCCGTCTGCGCGCGCGTCCTGCGCGAGGCCGGCGTGGGGGAGAGCGCCGACGCGGTGATACAGGGGCTCGTCGCCGACGTGACCGCCATGTACGAGGCGGGCGCGGATCGCGGCGCGGGGAACGGCGCCTCCTCCATTCCGTGGACGCCGGGAGCATGGGATCTGATGCTCGCCCTGCGCGCCGCATCCGTGCCGTCCGTGCTCGTCACCGGCTCGTCGCGCTCGCTCGGGGAACGCGTCATCGCCGCCGCGCCCGCCGGCGTGTTCGCGGGACTCGTCGCCGGCGACGACGGGCTCGCGCACAAACCCGACCCCGCGCCCTACCTCGCCGGCGCACGGCTGGCCGGCGTCGATCCGCGCGACTGCCTCGTCTTCGAGGATTCGGCGGGAGGGCTGACGGCCGCGCTCGCCGCCGGAGCGCACGCGGTCGGCGTCGAGGCATGCGCGCGCGTGCCGCTGCCGCGCGACATGGGCTGCCCGATCGTGGATTCGCTGGAGGCGGTCAGCTCAGCATCGCCGCGATGACGGCGATGAAGATCGGGCTGGTCATCGTGCTCATCAGGATGCCGTCCCTCGCGAACGTGAGGCCCACGTTGTAGCGGGCCGCGTAGTTGTACACGTTCTGACCGGTCGGCAGGGCGGCGAGCACGACGCACGCGTACAGCTCCGGCCCGCGGAAGCCCATCATGAAGTAGGCGAGCAGGAACGCGATGATCGGCATCACGACGTTCTTCAGCGCCGCCACCGTGAAGATCGCGGGAATGTCGCCCTTCTGCTGCAGCGGCCTCGTGCCGTGCAGCGACATGCCGAACGCCATGAGGATCATCGGCACCGCCGACTCGCCGATCATGTTGATCGGATCGTAGATGTAGTTCGGCACGGGGAACCATCCGAGCTTCGCGTTCAACGCGGAGACCACGATGCCGAGCAGCGAGCCGATGAGCAGCGGCTGGTGCAGCGGCTGCTTCGCGATCTCCTTGAGCGACACCTTGCCCTTCGTGGTCACGTCGAGCACGGTCAGGCCGATCGGCGTGAACAGCGCCTGCTGCATGACGAGGATCGGCGCGACCAGCGCGCCGTTGCCGAGGATGTACGTGGCGACCGGCAGACCGATGTTGTTCGAGTTCAGGTACAGCGAGTTCAGCGCGCCGATCGTCGCGTCCGGGGCCTTGAGATGGAAGAACATGCGATTGAGGACGAGGAACACGACGCCGACGAGCAGCGCCGACAGGAACGCCACGATGATCGACGGGTGGAAGATGTCGAAGATCGGCTCCTTCGACAGGATCGCGAACATCAGGCACGGGCTCGACACGAAGAACGAGAAGCGGTTGAGCACCATCTGCGCGCTCGGGCCGCCGATGCGCATGCGCGCCGCCACATAGCCCACGAAAATCACGATGCCGATGACGCAGAACCCCTGCATCGCGCTCAACAGACCCGGCATACCCGTAAAGCCCCCTCGTCGTCCTTATCGATTCTTCGATTTCCTATGAACCAGTCACCTTGAGTGTGGCACAACGCCTCGCCCTCCGCCCTGAAATCTCACCCAATGGCCGGGACGTGCGGCGGAACCCCCTCAGTCTCGCTACGCGAGCCAGCTCCCCCTCAAAGGGGGAGCAAGGAGTCAGTATGCTGCTCCCCCTTCAGGGGGAGCTGTCGGCGGAGCCGACTGAGGGGGTGTCGGCCGAGGGGTGTCGGCCGAGGGGGGTGAAAACGGGACGCGCGCCTTGCATGCGCCGTCGCGCCGTTAGGATGGACGGCATGACGATTTCCCTGAACACCGCCGCGCCGCGCGGCGAACAGCTCGAATCCCTGCTCGACCAGATCATGGGCGTGTACTCCGTCAGCGACGACGAGACCGCGCTCGCCGACGACATCGAGTCGTTCCTCAAGACCTACCCGCATCTCGACGTGCGCCGCCACGGCGACACGGTCGTCGCCTCCACCGCGTTCGGACGCGATTCCCGCGTGATCCTCGCCGGCCACATCGACACGGTGCCGGTCATCGACAACTTCCCGCCGAAGTGGCTCGAACCCGGCGACCCGCTCATCCGCGAGGACGTGGCCGCCGCCCACCCGGGCGAACGCGTGCTGTGGGGGCGCGGCGCCACCGACATGAAGGCGTCCGACGCGGTCATGCTGTACCTCGCCGCCGTGCTTGACGGTTCCACGCCCGAGGCCACGCCGAAGGCCGACCTCACGTTCGTCTTCTACGATCATGAGGAGGTCGCCGCCGAGAAGAACGGTCTGAGGAAGGTCGTCGAAAGCCATCCCGACTGGATCCAGGGCGATTTCGCGATCATCGGCGAGCCGACCAACTGCGGCATCGAGGGCGGCTGCAACGGCACGATCCGCTTCGACGTGGTCACGCACGGCGTCGCCGCGCACTCCGCCCGCGCATGGATGGGCGAGAACGCGATTCACAAGGCGGCGGGCATTCTTAACCGTCTCGCCGCATACGAGCCGGCGGACGTGGAGGTGGACGGCCTGACCTACCGCGAGGGCCTCAACGCCACGCTCATCTCCGGCGGCAAGGGCACGAACGTGATCCCCGACGAATGCCGCGTGCACGTCAACTACCGGTTCGCGCCGGACAAGACGCTGCCCGAGGCCAAGGCATTGATGATGGGCGCGGACGCGGGCGCCGAACTCGGCAACGGCGAGCATGTCGCCACCGGCGGCGTGTTCGAGGGCTACGGCATCGAGATGAAGGACGAGTCGCCGTCCGCCCGCCCCGGCATGGACGCGCCGCTCGCCGTCTCGCTCGCCGACCTCGTGCGTGAGCGCACCGGCCGCGAGCCTCTGGCGAAGCTCGGGTGGACCGACGTGGCGCGCTTCTCGCAGCTCGGCATCCCGGCCGTGAACCTCGGCGCCGGCGACCCGCTGCTCGCCCACAAGCACGACGAGCAGCTGCCCGCCTCCGAACTGCCACTCCTCGCCGACATCCTCCTCGCCTGGCTCGTCTGATTCGTCGGGAGACATGGGCCGTGCGTGAACACGCTCCGCTCAAAGTTGTGGCATACTGGAGGATGGCGGTTCTGCAAGCCGCCGACGTGCCAGATGGCGTCGATCCCCTCGCATCGGGTCTTTCCCCCGAATCTTCGCGCGAGCGCCGGTGTCCGCCGTCCGAGCCGCACAGACTTTGACTGGATTTGCTTCTGCGGGCGCAATCGATGCGCGGCCACGGTGAGAGCGTGGTGTGACAGCCGCAGCGAGCCTGAGTAAGGCCTGGCATGGTGCAGCATGCCGGCGAGGAGCATTGTGCCCACTGTGAACAACGATGGGGCCGACGAGGTCGGCGCCCTGAACATCAACGTACCCGAATCCGCCGATTCCTCCGCCGACGCATCGTCGTCCGCGTCCCCCGTGCCCACCCGTCGCCGTCGCGGCGGCCGTCGCGTGGTGCGCGGCGCCGGTGCCGCCGGTGCGTCGCTCGAACTGAAGGTCGAGGACCACTCCGCGCCGATGTTCGAGGAGCCGAAGCTGCCGGCCGCCGACCAGCCGTCGGAGGCTGCCGACGCGTCGTCGTCCGACTCTGCGCCCGTCGCGTCTGACGACGCCGACGAGGCGCCGGTGCGTTCGCGCCGTCGTCGCGTCTCCCGAGACGATCGCGACGACGCCGACGATCGTCCGTCCCGTTCGCGCCGTCGCGCGCGCTTCGACGACGATGACGACGACCGTGACGACGACCGTCCGTCCCGCTCCCGTCGCCGCGCCCGGTTCGATGACGATGATGATGACGTCGAGCCGGCCGAGCGTCTGTCGCGTCGTCGTCGCGCCTCCCGCGACGATGACGATTATGATCGTCCGGTGCGTTCGCGCCGTCGTCGCGCCGCGTTGCACGACGACTACGACGATGACGACGATTACCCGCGCTACTCCCGTTCCCGCCGCGACGAGCGCGAGGACGACGACGAGCAGCTGGAACGCGCCGAGGAGCTGCTTGACGTGCTGCCGATCCACGATCGCGACGAGCGTGATGACCGCGATGATCGCGGTGACAACGGCGGCCGCCGCGCCAAGCCGATGACCTCGCTGCTGTTCCAGGAGCCCGTGCTGCCGGCCGGATCGGCGCGCACGCGCGACGATGATGACGACGAGACGGAATCCCGCGACGAGCGTGAGGGTTCCGACCATGACGACGAGCGCGGTGACGGCGCCCGCGAGGGCCGCCGCACGCGCCGTCGTCGTCGCGCCGACCGCGACGTCGCCGACACGCGCGCCGACGACCGCGACGAGCGTTCGGAACGTGACGAACGTGACGAACGCGCCGCCGACGCCCAGGACGAGGAATCCGGCTCGACGCGCACGCGCCGCGGCCGCAACCGCCGCCTCAACGCGCAGGAGCGCCGCGCCGCCGCCGAAGTCGAGCAGATCGAGGAGGACCTCGAACTCGACGACATCTCCTACCGTCCGATCGACGAGGAGGAGAACGACGAGAACGCCGACGAGACGCGCACGCGCCGCCGTCGTCGCCGCCGCAACAAGGCCGACCAGACGTCCGGCGACGAGCGTTCCGCGCGCGAGACCGACGATCGCGACGAGCGTGACGAGCGCGCCTCCCGCGACGAGGAGGAGACGGTCACGCGCCGTCGCCGTCGCCGTCGCAACAAGGGAGGCGACGACGAGCAGATCGTCGCGCGCCGCTCCCGCAAGCAGCAGTACATCGACGAGATCACCGACGTGGAGGGCTCGACCCGACTCGAGGCCAAGAAGCAGCGCCGCCGCGACAACCGCCGCGAACGCTCCCGCCAGTCGCAGCTCATGGAACAGGACTTCCTCGCACGCCGCGAGAACGTCGAACGCCTGATGGTCGTGCGCGAGAAGGAACAGCACACGCAGATCTCCGTGGTGGAGGACAACGTGCTCGTCGAGCACTACGTGTCCGACATCCAGGAGGTGCAGACCGTCGGCAACGTGTACCTCGGCCGCGTGCAGAATGTGCTGCCGAGCATGGAGGCGGCGTTCGTCGACATCGGACAGGCACGCAACGGCGTGCTGTACGCCGGCGAGGTCAACTGGGACGCGACGCGCCTCGAAGGCCAGCCGCGCCGCATCGAACTCGCGTTCAAGTCCGGCGACCCGGTGCTCGTGCAGGTCACCAAGGACCCGATCGGCCACAAGGGCGCGCGACTGACCTCGCAGGTCACGCTCGCCGGCCGCTTCCTCGTGCTCGTGCCGTCCGGCGGCATGACCGGCGTGAGCCGCAAGCTTTCGGAGCGTGAGCGCTCCCGCCTGAAGAACATCGTCTCGAAGATCGCCCCGAAGGACATGGGCGTGATCATCCGCACCGCGGCCGAGGGCGCGAGCGAGGAGGCGATCGTCAAGGATCTGGAGAGCCTCGTGCGCCAGTGGGAGCGCATCAACGCCAAGCGCGAGGAGTTCTGGCACGGCAAGCGTCCGAAGCTGCTGCAGGGCGAGCCGGACGTGGCGATCCGCGTCGTGCGCGACATCTTCAACGACGACTTCACGAAGCTCATCGTGGAGGGCGACAAGGTGTACGAGCGCATCGAGGAGTACCTCGACACGATGGCCCCCGACCTGAAGGACAAGCTGGAGAAGTGGGATCCGGCCGACCATCAGGGCAAGGACGTGTTCGACAAGTGGCAGATCGACTCGCAGCTCCGCAAGGGCATGGAACGTCAGGTGTACCTGCCGTCCGGCGGTTCGATCGTCATCGACCGCACCGAGGCGATGACCACGATCGACGTGAACACCGGCCGCTTCATCGGCCGCGGCAAGTCGCTCGAGGAGACCGTCACCCGATGCAACCTCGAGGCCAGCGAGGAGATCGCGCGCCAGCTGCGTCTGCGCGACATCGGCGGCATGATCATGATCGACTACGTCGACATGGTGATGCCCGCCAACCGCGACCTCGTGCTGCGTCGACTCGTCGAATGCCTGGCGCGCGACCGCACCAAGCACCAGGTGGCGGAGGTCACCTCGCTCGGCCTCGTGCAGATGACGCGCAAGCGCATCGGCCAGGGTCTGGTGGAGGCGTTCTCCGAGGAGTGCCCGACCTGCAAGGGCCGCGGCTTCATCCTGCACGACAAGCCGATCGTCAACGCCGATTACGACGACCCGTACGCGCTGCGCGGCGGCGACCCGTTCGTCAAGACGAACAAGCATGGCCGCGGCACCACCCCCGCGCCGGAGCCGGCCGGCTCCACGCCGGACGTGAAGGCCAAACTCGCCCAGATCGCCGCCGCGGCCGTCGCCGCCGGCAACGAGGACTGAGTATCGGTTTTCGACCCCCGGTTTTCGGCCCCCTCTGACGAGGGGGCTCCCGCGAAGCGGGTGGGGGAGAGACCCCTATAACACATCCACACCTGACACGCGGACGGAACACGGTTGCGTTAGTCCGCGCGTCGGTGTAAGTTCGACTGTTGGTGTCTGACCGCGAGCCCGGCATATCCGGGTGAGTCAGGCAAGAAGCTTGCCAATTCAATAAAGGAACGATTATGTACGCGATTGTGAAGGCCGGTGGCCATCAGGAAAAGGTCGAGGTCGGCGACGTCATCCTCGTCAACCGTCTTGACGCGAAGCAGGGCGATACCGTGGAATTCCCGGTCGCGCTCGTGGTCGACGGTGCGAACGTCACCCTCGCCGCCGCTGATCTCGCCAAGGTCTCCGTCAAGGCCGAGGTCGTGAAGGACGACGCCAAGGGCCCGAAGATCAACATCCAGAAGTACAAGAACAAGACCGGCGTCGCCCGCCGCAAGGGCCACCGTCAGAAGCTGACGATGGTGAAGATCACCGAGATCGCCTGAGTTCTTGACAGCAGGTTTTCCAAACAAGCTTAATTAGTACCGAAAGGAAACGATCATGGCACATAAGAAGGGTGCTTCCAGCTCGCGTAACGGTCGCGATTCAAATCCTCAATACCTCGGTGTGAAGAAGTTCGGCGGTGAGGCCGTCGTCGCCGGCAACATCATCGTCCGCCAGCGCGGCACCAACTTCCACCCGGGCCAGAACGTCGGCATGGGCAAGGATCACACCCTGTTCGCGCTGACCAACGGCTCCGTCAAGTTCGGCGTCCGTCGTGACCGCAAGGTCGTCGACGTCATCGCCGCCTGAGCGACCAGCTGAGATTTCAGCGACAAGCGTTTCGAGAAGCCGCGCCCGCAAGGACGCGGCTTTTTCGTATCCGGCGTATTTCGAACGACCATGAACCAAGGGTCAGGATAGGGTAACAAGTTATGAGTGATTTTGTGGATCGAGTGACCGTCCATGTGAAGGGCGGCGACGGCGGCAACGGCTCGGCCGGCATCCGTCGTGAGAAGTACAAGCCGTTGGCCGGCCCGAACGGCGGCAACGGCGGTGACGGCGGCTCCGTCATCTTCGAGGCGACGCGCAACGCGACCAGCCTGCTGGACTACCGTTTCATGCCGCACCGCGTCGCGCCCAGCGGCACGATGGGCCTGGGCGACAACAAGGACGGCGTCAAGGGCAGGGACCTGATCCTGCCCGTGCCGTGCGGCACCGTGATCTTCACGGCCAAGGGCGAGCAGGGGAGCCCCAAGCACCCCGGCGAGGAGCTCGCCGACCTGCGCCATGAGGGCGACCGCTTCATCGCCGCGGAAGGCGGCGCCGGCGGCCTCGGCAACATCGCGCTGGCGAACCGCACGCGCCGCGCCCCCGGCTTCGCCCTGCTCGGCGAGCTCGGCGAGGAACGCGACGTGATTCTCGAGCTCAAGTCCATCGCCGACGTGGCGCTCGTGGGCTTCCCGTCCGCCGGCAAGTCGAGCCTCATCGCCGCGATGAGCTCCGCCAAGCCGAAGATCGCCGACTACCCGTTCACCACGCTCGTGCCGAACCTCGGCGTGGTCATCGCCGGCGACCGCCGCTACACGATCGCCGACGTGCCGGGTCTGATTCCGGGCGCCTCCCAGGGCAAGGGCCTGGGCCTCGAATTCCTGCGCCACATCGAACGCACCGAGATCATCGCGCACGTCATCGATTGCGCGACGCTCGAGGACGGTCGCGACCCGGTCAGCGACTACGAGGCGCTGGAGCACGAGCTCGCCGAATACGCGGGCTCGCTGGAGCTGCCGCTCGGCGCGATCCCGATCCCGGAGCGTCCGCGCATCATCATCCTCAACAAGGCCGACGTGCCGGAGGCCAAGGAGCTCGCCGAGTTCGTCAAGCCCGAATTCGAGAAGATGGGCATGAAGGTGTTCATCATCTCCACCGCCTCGCACGAGGGCCTGAAGGAGCTCAACTTCGCGCTGGCCGAGATGGTCGCCGAGATGCGCGACGAGGTCGCCAAGCGTGAGCAGGCCGAGGAGGAGACCCGCGTCGTCATCAAGCCGCTGGAGACGCGCGGGCGTCGCCGCCGTTCCGCCGACGAGCACGGCACCCCGGTCGACTTCACCGTCGAACGCAAGGAGAACAAGCTCGGCGAATTCTGGTTCGAGGTCACCGGACGCAAGCCGGAACGCTGGGTGCAGCAGACCAACTTCGACAACGACGAGGCCGTCGGCTACCTCGCCGACCGCCTCGCCAAGCTGGGCGTCGAGGACGAGCTGCGCCGCAAAGGCGCCAAGCCGGGCGACGAGGTACGTATCGGCCGCGGCGACCGTGCCGTCGACTTCGACTGGGATCCGACCATCGCCGCCGGCGCGGAGCGTCTCGACGGCGCGCCGCTGGGCGCGCGCGGCCAGGATCTGCGCCTCGACGCCGAACAGCCGGGCTCCCGCCGCCGCACGAACGCGGAACGCCGTCGCGAATACCACGCGATGATGGACGCGAAGGCCGCCGTGCGCGAGGCGATGATGAAGGAACGCAAGGCCGGCCACTGGGCCGACCCGTCCATCGACGACGACCGCCACGACGAGAAGAGCCTGTTTGGTCACGGCGAAGAGGTCGAAGAGCAATAGTCATCGTGGCTCCCTCTGACGAGGGAGCTGGACCGCGCAGCGGGACTGAGGGAGAGACCACCCGGGGGCATGCGGATCTCTCCCTCAGTCGGCTTGCAGCCGACAGCTCCCTCGTCAGAGGGAGCCGAAACGGAAGGGGAATCATGTCCACACCATCACAGGCCGAGATTCGCAGGCGGGTGGCCGAGGCGGAGACCGTCGTCGTCAAGGTCGGTTCGAGCTCGCTCACGCAGGCGGACGGCCATCTCGACGCCGGCAAGCTCGACGCGCTGGTCGGCGCGCTCGCCTCGACGCACCTGATGGGCGCGCGCGTCGTGCTCGTCTCGTCGGGCGCCATCGCCGCCGGCTTCGGCCCGCTCGGCTTCGACGCGCGGCCGACCGACGTCGCCACGCAGCAGGCGACCGCGGCCGTCGGCCAGGGCCTGCTGATGGCGCAGTACGAGGCATCGTTCGGACGGTTCGGCGTGCGCGTCGGGCAGATCCTCATCACCGCGGAGGACACGATCCGCGCCACCCAGTACCGCAACGTGCAGCGTACGCTCGACCGGCTGCTCGACCTGGGCGTCGTGCCGATCATCAACGAGAACGACTCCCTCGCCTCGAACGAGATCCGTTTCGGCGACAATGACCGACTGTCGGCGCTCGTCGCGAACCTCGTGCGCGCCGACGCGCTCGTCCTGCTCACCGACGTCGACGGCCTGTACACGGCCCCGCCGTCGGAACCCGGATCGAAACGCATCGGCTACGTGCCGAACGTCGTGGACGCGCTCGGCGAGGTGAAGGTCGGCGGGACCGGCTCGAAGGTCGGCACCGGCGGCATGGTCACGAAACTGGAGGCGGCGCGCGTCGCGGCCGTCTCCGGCATTCCCACCGTGCTCACGTGCGCGGGCAATGCGGGACCGGCGCTGATGGGCGATCCGGTGGGCACCGCGTTCGCGCCGGTGAAACGCCGTGGCTCGACGCGACGGCTGTGGATCGGCTTCGCCGCCGAGCCACGCGGCACGATCATCGTCGACGCCGGCGCGGCCGAGGCCGTGCGCGGCGGACATGCGTCGCTCCTCGCCGCCGGTGCGGTCGAGGTGCGCGGCGCGTTCTCCGCCGGCGACCCGGTGTGGGTCGACGCGGAGGACGGCACGCATCTGGCGCGCGGACTCGCCGGCTACGACTCCGAGGAGGTGCCGCGCATGCTCGGACGCAACACGACGCAGCTCAAGCGCATCCTCGGCGAGGAGTACGCGCATCCGCTCGTCCACCGCGACAATCTCGTGCTTGTCTGAAACGTCGCCGACTCACCAGGGGAACAGCCCGTCGGACTGTTCCCTTTTTCGCTCCCCGGGTTTATTGTGGGAGCCATGACTATGGCTGATTGGCAGACTCTCTCCGACCGTATCAATCACGTGACCCCGAGCGCCACGCTCGCCGTCGACTCCAAGGCGAAGGCCATGAAGGCCGCCGGACTCGACGTCATCGGCTTCGGCGCCGGCGAGCCGAACTTCCCGACGCCCGACTACGTCGTCGACGCGGCGGCGGCCGCCTGCCGCGACCCGAAGAACTACAAGTACACGCCCACGCCGGGCCTGCCCGAGCTGCGTCGCGCCATCGCCGACAAGACGCTGCGCGACTCCGGCTACGAGGTGACGCCCGAGCAGGTCGTCGTGACCAACGGCGGCAAGCAGGCCGTCTACTCGACGTTCCAGATCCTGCTGGACGAGGGCGACGAGGTCATCATCCCGACGCCGTACTGGACCAGCTATCCGGAGGCCGTCAAGCTCGCCGGCGGCAAGCCGGTCGAGGTGTTCGCCGGCGCCGACCGCGGCTTCGAGCCGGACCTCGCCGCGATCGAGGCGGCCCGCACCGAGCGCACCAAGGCGATCATCGTGACCTCCCCGAACAACCCGACCGGCGCCGTGTGGAGCGCCGAGACGATCGAAGGCATCGCCAAGTGGGCGATCGAGCACCACGTGTGGGTCATCTCCGACGAAATCTACGAGCACCTCAACTACGACGACGCGCACACCACGTACATCGGCACCGCCGTGCCCGAGGTGCGCGACCAGCTCATCGTGCTCAACGGCGTCGCCAAGACCTACGCGATGCCCGGCTGGCGCGTCGGCTGGCTCATCGCCCCCGAGCCGGTCGCCAAGGCCGCCGCCAAGCTGCAGGGCCACATGACCTCCAACGTGGCGAACGTCTCCCAGCGCGCCGCCATCGCCGCCGTCTCCGGCCCGCTCGACGCCGTGTACCGCATGCGCGAGGCGTTCGACGTGCGCCGCAAGGCGATCGTCGCCGCGCTGAACGACATCGAGGGCGTGAACTGCCCGACGCCGACCGGCGCGTTCTACGCGTTCGCCGACATCACCGCGCTGCTGGGCAAGCCGCTCGGCCCCAACGGCACCGTCTCGCACTCCTCCTCCGAGTTCGCCGCCGCGCTGCTCGACGAGGCGCACGTCGCCGCCGTCCCGGGCGAGGCGTTCGGCGCGCCCGGCTACCTGCGCTTCTCCTACGCGCTGGCCGACGACCAGCTCGCCGAGGGCATGCGCCGCATGAAGGCGTACGTCGAGGCGTGACGCGTGCGTTTCGCGTAGATCGCGACATGCCGTAACATCGTTGGAATCCCGTGGTTTTGCCACGGGATTCTCTGTATGTGGACACCTCGAATTGACGGATTCCGGACGAGCCGCTACTATATCTGCTTGGCGGTTTTCGCCGGGCGAAGCGTTCTCTCGAGGATGCCGAGCAAGGTGATTTTCACCTAGGGAAGTGGCGCAATTGGTAGCGCAACGGTCTCCAAAACCGTAGGTTGTGGGTTCGAGTCCCGCCTTCCCTGCCAAGGATCTATGAATACCCTGAGCGAAGGATGAATATGGCGAAGGCTAGCAAGAGCGAAAAGGCCATCAAGCCGAACGTCTTCATGCGCATCGGTCTGTTTATCAAGCAGATCATCGATGAGCTTCGCAAGGTCGTGACCCCCACCGCCAAGGAACTGTTCTTCTGGTCTCTGGCCGTTTTCATCTTCGTGCTGCTGCTGATGGCGCTCGTCACCGGCATGGACTACGGTCTGGGCAAGCTTACGCTGTGGGTGTTCGGCTGATCGTACTGACACACGACAACGAAACCCGAAGGTGAATACGCATGAGTGATGAAGTGAATCTCGAGAATCTCGACGCGCTGCCCGACCTGCCGGAGACCGCTCCGGCCGAGACCGCCGACGTGAACGCCGACGACACGGCTTCCGCCGATGCCGCCGCCCAGACTTCCGAGACCGCGGAATCCGATGCGACCGCCTCCGAGGTTCCGGCCGAAGCGTCCGAGTCCTCCGAGACCCCGGTCGCCTCCGTCGAAACGCCCTCCATCTCCCTCGACGATGATGAGGAGCAGGAGACCAACGAATCCGAGCAGGCCGAGGACACTGACGCCGGCCAGGCCGCCGTCGAAGCGTTCTCCAAGTCGCTGCGCACCCTCGATGGCAAGTGGTACGTGCTCCACACGTACTCCGGCTACGAGAAGCGCGTCAAGACCAACGTCGAATCCCGCATCCAGTCCTTCGGCCTCGAAGACACCATCTTCCAGATCGAAGTCCCGATGGAGGAAGTCGAGAAGCACACCGAAAAGGGCAAGAAGGTCATCACCCGCGTGCGCGTCCCCGGCTACGTGCTCATCCGCATGTGGCCCGACGAGAACGCCCGCCGCATCGTCCGCGAGACCGAAGGCGTCACCGGCTTCGTCGGCCCCACCAAGGACCCGGCCCCGCTCTCCCGCAAGGAAGTCGTCGCCATGATGGCCCCGATGATTGCCTCCGAAGCGCTCAAGAAGGCCGGCGACAAGCCCGCCGCCGCCAAGAAGCGCACCGTCGAGGTCTCCTACGCCATCGGCGACCAGGTCACCGTCACCGACGGCCCCTTCGCCACCATGGCCGCCGTCGTCTCCGACGTCGAGCCCACCACGCAGAAGCTCACCGTGCTCGTGTCCATCTTCGGCCGCGATACGCCGGTGGAGCTGGGCTTCAACCAAGTCCAGAAGCTCGACTGAGCTTCGGCGACGGAGCGCCGGCTGCGTTGCTCCTCGGTCGCGGTACTTTGGTACCGCTTCCCTCGGTGCGCCTCGCTACCGCACGCATCGTTGAATTTCAGCAGTGAACTGAAATCGGTTGACTGACATTCTTGGAATCCCCGCCTTGGGCGGGGATTTTTCGTATCTGGGGGCATGCGCGATGCGCGGGAATCGCACATCGTGGGGAAATGTGAGGTATCTTACATTTCTTTGCGAGACAGGCGGGGGCGAGGCCGGCGGAATCGAACCGGTTGATGCCAATGTTCCCAGTGCGTCCGCGAACGCGGAACGGCCGCCGGAACGGTATGCGGCACGCGGTCATGCGCGCCGGAAATGCACGCGCAAACGGCGGAAATGTGCGGATTAGTTCGTCTTTGTCTTGGATTGTTTGAAATAAATAGCAATATGTTCGATACAAGTTGCGATTTTGTAAAGGTGGGTTTATATTAATACCGGTAACGCAAACATCGGCAGTGAGACCGATGCCTGTGTTCAAGGAAGAACAACTCTAGGAAAGAGGGAGCGGCATGATTGATCTTGCTGCCGGGGAATCCGCGATTCGCCTGTCGCTGAGCTGGGTGGATTGGCTTATCCTCATCGTCTACTTCGCCATGATCGTCTGGATCGGCTATTCGATCCACAAGCAGCAGAAGTCCTCCGAGGACTTCCTGCTCGCCGGTCGTTCGATGCCGGCCTGGATCGCAGGCCTCGCGTTCTGCGCCGCCAACCTGGGCGCCACCGAGATCCTGGGCATGGCCGCCAACGGCGCCCAGATCGGTATGCCGACCATCCACTACTACCTGATCGGCGCCGTGCCGGGCATGGTGTTCCTCGGCATCTTCATGATGCCGTTCTACTACGGCTCCGGCGTGCGTTCGGTGCCTGAGTTCATGTACCAGCGCTTCGGCAAGGGCGCGCACGTCATCGTGTCGCTGTGCTTCGCCGTCTCCACGATCCTCCAGGCCGGCATCAACCTGTACGCCATGGCCCTGATCCTCCAGGCCATGCTCGGCTGGAACCAGTGGACCGCCATCATCGTGTCCGCCGTGTTCGTGCTCGCCTACATCACCCTCGGCGGCCTGACCTCCGCCATCTACAACGAGGTCATGCAGTTCTTCGTCATCGTCGCGGCCCTCATCCCGGTCACCGTCATCGGCCTGTCCCACGTGGGCGGCTGGAGCGGCCTGACCGCCAAGCTCGACAGCATGAAGGATTGGTCCGGCTCCATCCACGCCTGGGCCGGCACCGGCTTCGGCAACGTGACCAACCCGGTCGGCGGCGACTGGTTCTCCATCCTCATGGGCCTCGGCTTCGTGCTCGGCTTCGGCTACTGGACCACCAACTTCACCGAGGTGCAGCGCGCCTTCGCCGCGAAGAGCATGACCGCCGCCCGCATGACGCCTATCCTCGGCGCCATCCCGAAGATGCTCATCTGGATCATCATCATCATCCCGGGCCTGATCGCGGCCGCCACCGTCGGTAACCTGTTCTCCGGCGCCCACCCGGTTCTGCAGTACAACGAAGCCATCCCGTACCTGTTCAAGATGTACCTGCCGAACGGCGTCCTCGGCGTCGCCATCACCGGCATGATGGCCTCCTTCATGGCCGGCATGGCCGCGAACGTCTCCTCGTTCAACACCGTGTTCACCTACGATCTGTGGCAGGACTACGTCAAGCCGGGCCAGAGCGACAAGTACTACCTGAACATGGGCCGCGTCATCACCGTGATCGGCGTGTTCATCTCCGTGTTCACCGCGTGGATCGCGTCGCAGTTCGGCAACATCATGACGTACCTGCAAACGCTGTTCAGCTTCTTCAACGCCCCGCTGTTCGCCGTGTTCATCCTCGGCCTCGTGTGGAAGCGCGTCTCCAACGTCGCCGGCACCGTCGGCTACGTGTGCGGCATCATCGCCCCGCTCATCACCTACATCCTGTACCTGCAGTCCGTCGCCGCCGGCAACCCGATCTTCGGCTCCGCCACCGCCGAGACCTGGTACGGCGCCATCATCTCCTGCCTGGCCACCTGGATCGTGGCGGCGGTCATCACGCCGTTCACCAAGGCCAAGTCCGACAAGGAGCTCGAGGGCCTGACCTTCGGCACCAACGGCATCAAGTACTTCAAGGAGGCTTCCGCCGAGGAGCTCGAGGACGCCAAGCGCGCCGCGAAGGAAGCCGGAAAGGACGTCGCCGTCGTGAAGGTCCCGTGGTACAAGAAGCCGCTCATCCTGGGCACCGTGATCTTCGTGCTCGGCCTCGTCTTCTACATCCCGTTCTTCTAAACCCATCGGGTTGACCCATAGTACGTAGGAACGTCTTAAGGAGTTTGCAATGGCAGAAGAGACTCAGGGCAAGGACCTGCTGACTCAGGCCGAGAAGGACCAGGCGGTCAAGGCGGCGCGCAACAACGATCTGCGCCGGCTCATCGCCATCCTGTTCATCATCTACGGCGTGATTGTCACGATCGTCGGCATCGTCGCGCCGAACATGAACGGCGCCGACACCAACGGCATCGCGATCAACCTGTGGACCGGCATCATCATGCTGGTCGTCGGCATCGCGTTCGAACTGTGGTGCCGCCTCAAGCCGCTGTCGGCCGAGGACATCATCGCCTCCGCTGAGGAGTCCGTGCGCAAGGCACAGGTCCAGCACGAAAGCTCGAAGTGAGTCACGTGAGGTGACTCGCGTGTGAGGCGACATCCGCGCGCGGCCGGTACGCCGGCGTCGCGCGGAACGTCGCCATCGCGCGGAAAGAGGGCCGTCGGGAGCATCACTCTCCCGACGGCCCTTCGCGTATCGTCGCGCGCGTCGCGTCGCGACGGACGACGCGCGACGTTCGTCACGACGACGTCGACGGTTCGCGACGGTTCGCGACGACGCGTGTGACGCGACATGCGTGTCGACGATGCCGATGATGTCGGGACGGCACCGCATAATGGGATGGTTTGTGTCTGGAGGGGAGACCCGCTAGCACAGCACAGCGATATAAGTTGCGGGAGGAGACCGTGCGGACGGCCACGCATCGCTTCGGCGGCGCGTGCGGACGGACGGCGACCGATTGCACCGCGTTATAGAAAGAAGAACCATAACATGGCTCCCAAGAAGAAAGTCACCGCGCTGATCAAGCTGCAGATCCAGGCCGGCAAGGCCAACCCGGCCCCGCCGCTGGGCCCTGCGCTCGGTTCGCACGGCGTCAACATCATGGACTTCTGCAAGGCGTACAACGCCCAGACGCAGGACAAGATGGGACAGGTGATCCCGGTCGAGATCACCGTCTACGAAGATCGTTCCTTCACCTTCATTCTCAAGACCCCGCCGGCCGCGGCTCTGCTCAAGAAGGCCGCCGGCATCGACAAGGGCACCGAGAACCCGCTGACCCACAAGGTCGGCTCCGTCACCAAGGCGCAGGTTCGTGAGATCGCCGAGACCAAGATGGCCGATCTCTCCGCCCGTGACATCGAGGC
Organism: Bifidobacterium sp. LH_426; assembly: GCF_056356875.1. NCBI lineage: Bacteria > Bacillati > Actinomycetota > Actinomycetes > Bifidobacteriales > Bifidobacteriaceae > Bifidobacterium > Bifidobacterium sp. LH_426. The sequence goes on along the minus strand of NZ_JBKEVB010000004.1, from coordinate 1,585 downwards.
CGGCATGAAGATCATCGAAGGTACCGCCCGCTCCATGGGCATCACGGTGACCGACTGATAAGGAGAAGGACAGATGGCTAAGCATTCCAAGAAGTACCTTGAGGCGGCCGAGAAGGTCGATCGCAACAACCTGTACACCCCCGACCAGGCCATCGCGCTGCTCAAGAGCATGCCGACCCGCAACTTCGACGAGTCCGTCGAAGCGGTGCTTCGCCTGAACGTCGACCCGCGCAAGGCCGACCAGCTGGTCCGCGGCACCGTGAGCCTGCCTCACGGCACCGGTAAGACCGTCAAGGTCCTCGTCTTCGCCCGTGGCCCGCAGGCCACCGCGGCGCAGGAGGCCGGCGCCGACATCGTCGGTGACGACGAGCTCATCGCCAAGGTGCAGGGCGGCTTCCTCGACTTCGATTCCGTCGTCGCCACCCCGGACATGATGGGCAAGGTCGGCCGCCTCGGCCGTGTGCTCGGTCCGCGTGGCCTCATGCCGAACCCGAAGACCGGCACCGTGACCATGGACGTCGCCAAGGCCGTCAAGGACATCAAGGCCGGTAAGATCGAGTTCCGCGTCGACAAGAACGGCAACCTCTCCTTCCTGATCGGCAAGGCCTCCTTCGAGGAGTCCGCTCTGGACGAGAACTTCCGCGCTGTCGCCGACGAGGTCAAGCGCCTCAAGCCGACCACCGTGAAGGGCCGCTACATCACCAAGGCGACCATCACCTCCACGATGGGCCCCGGCATCCCGGTCGACCCGAACGCGGTTGCCTGATGCCGTCGCTATGGTGTGACGCCGTTTCGGCGTGATGCCGTGACGTATTGAAGATCCCCGGTTCCGTAAGGAGCCGGGGATCTTTTCGTATGTGCGTGGGGCGTCGTCGTTCCTGGCCCCCTCTGTCGAGGGGGCTCCCGGCTGCGCCGGGTGGGGGAGAGTCTGCTCCCCTTGTGAGGGGGAGCTGCCGAGCCGTTCTCGCCGGGCGCGACCTTGACGACGTCTGCTCCCCCTGTGAGGGGGAGCTGCCCGCCGGGGCGGGCTGTGGGGGTTGTCGGGTTGGGTGAATGTGTGGTTGGTTGTGGGTGAATTGTGTTGGTTGGGGTGTGTGTGGTGGTGTGTGGCCGGGTAGGCTGGTGGGTGTAGGGGGTTTGGGCCCTTGTTTTCGACACGCCGTGGGAGCGCCGTCGTTGCAACGTTTCGGGCGTGTTTTTCGTGTGCTGGTTTGCGGTGTGGCGTGGGTTGGTGTATGTTTTTCTCTTGCTGCCGGTCGGCTTCTGGTTCTTTCCTTTGTGTGGTTGGTTTCCGGGGTTGGCCGTGTGTGGTGGTTTGAGAACTCAAGAGTGTGTTGTACTACTTACTTCTTTATAGTCAATGATTGCCAGTCCGATTCCCGCTCGTTTTCGAGTACCCGAGGGGGTTTGATGGGGGTCGGGGTTTTTGTGCGAACCTCTTTCCTTATTAGAGGTTCCGTCTTTTTTCTTTTTTGGGAGCCGTTTGTTTGGTTCTCTTCATGAAGTTTTTTTTGTGGAGGGTTCGATTCTGGCTCAGGATGAACGCTGGCGGCGTGCTTAACACATGCAAGTCGAACGGGATCCT